>CAYPUJ010000001.1:0-23883 GCA_964413805.1 uncultured Bacteroides sp.
CCGCCTCCCAAACCTCCGGACTGGTGCAGGCACTCCGCATCCTCAAAGGCGTGAAGGGAATCGCCTTTATCGAACTGGACCGGAAAGACATCGTGCGGCATAAGCTGGTGAACCGCATTGTCGAAGCCTACGAGAAGTTTGAGAAAGAGAAAGAGAAAGAACAAGAATCATTAAATAACCGCTTACGAACACAAGCCCCGGCTTTCCACCCATAGCTTGTAGCTCGCAGCTCAAAAAAAGAATAACAGAATGAAAGCATTAACCAAAACAGACTACAACTTTCCCGGCCAACAGTCGGTGTACCACGGGAAAGTGCGCGACGTGTACAACATCAACGGTGAGAAACTTGTCATGGTGGCTACCGACCGTATTTCGGCCTTCGATGTCATCCTGCCCAAAGGCATCCCCTCCAAGGGACAAATCCTGAACCAGATTGCCGCCAAATTCCTGGATGCCACCACCGACATCTGTCCCAACTGGAAGCTGGCCACGCCCGACCCGATGGTGACCGTAGGCGTGTTCTGCCAGGGTTTCCCCTTGGAAATGATTGTGCGCGGCTACCTCTGCGGTTCGGCCTGGCGTGCCTACAAGAGCGGAGCACGCAAAATCTGCGGCATCCGCCTGCCCGACGGCATGAAGGAAAACCAAAAGTTCCCTGTACCCATTGTTACCCCGACCACCAAGGCGGAAATCGGCAAACACGATGCCGACATCTCGCGCAAGGAAATTCTGAAACGCGGCCTGTGCACAGCCAAGGAATATGCCATCCTGGAGGATTATGCCCTGAGCCTGTTTGAACGCGGCACGAAGATGGCTGCCGAGCGCGGCCTCATCCTGGTGGACACGAAGTATGAATTTGGCAAACACAACGGGCAAATCTACCTCATGGACGAAATCCACACACCCGACTCCAGCCGCTACTTCTACAGCGAAGGCTACAAAGAACGTTTCGAAGCCGGCGAACCGCAACGCCAGCTCTCGAAGGAATTTGTACGCGAATGGCTGATGGACAACGGATTCCAGGGGAAAGAAGGACAACAGGTACCCGAAATGACCGACGAAATCGTAGCCGGAATCAGCGACCGCTACGTGGAACTGTACGAGCACATCACCGGCGAGAAGTTCACTCCACAGGATACCGAAGACATCGCCGCACGCATCGAACGCAATGTGACCGAATATCTGAAACAGTGAATAACGAATGTCCGCAACTTACCGCATTTGCAGGAATGCGGCAAACTGCGGACATTATCCATCATTCTTCAAACAACCTATGGACTACCCTCAAGAGCACATAAAGCCTTATGACCGGGAAGGCAGGAAATCAGAACAGGTGGAACGCATGTTCGACAGCATAGCCCCCGCCTACGACCGCTTGAACCACACCCTCTCGCTGGGCATCGACCGCCGGTGGAGGCGACGCGCCCTGCAGTGGCTGCGCCCTTTCCATCCGCAACGGATGATGGATGTGGCCACGGGCACAGGCGACTTTGCCATCCTGGCCTGCCGTATGCTGCGACCTGGCTCGCTGGTGGGTACCGACATCTCCGAAGGCATGATGGACATGGCACGCGCAAAGGTGAAACGGGCCGGACTGGAGGACCGCATCAGCTTCCGACGTGAAAACTGCGAGGCTCTTTCGTTTCCGAACGACACGTTCGACGCTGTCACCGTAGCTTTCGGCATCCGCAACTTCGAACACCTGGACCAGGGACTGCGGGAAATGTGCCGTGTGCTCCGCCCCGGTGGCCACCTGGTTATCCTGGAACTGTCCACACCCGAACGCTTCCCCATGAAACAACTCTACCGGCTCTACTCAAGGTTCATCCCGCCGGTGGGACGGCTCATCTCACACGACAACAGTGCCTACACCTACCTGCCTGCCAGCATCCGGGCTTTTCCACAGGGGGAGGTGATGCAGGAGGCCATCCGCCGTGCAGGCTTCGGCAAGGTTTCATTCCGGCGGCTCACCTTCGGCATCTGCACACTGTACACGGCTACAAAGTAAATCTAATTCTCAAATCATACGCATTATGGACAAATACGGCTTAATCGGCTATCCGCTGAAACATTCGTTTTCCATCACCTACTTCAACGAGAAGTTCCAGGCGGAAAACATCGACGCAGAGTATGTCAACTTCGAGATTCCCCGCATCGAGGATTTCATGGGAGTGGTGGACGAACACCCCAACCTCTGCGGGCTGAATGTCACCATCCCCTACAAGGAACAGGTGATTCCCTACCTCGACGAACTGGACAAGGACACGGCCCGGATAGGTGCCGTCAACGTCATCAAAATCATCCGCCAGCCCAAGGGAAAGGTGAAGCTGGTAGGCTACAACTCAGACGTCATCGGCTTCAGCCGGTCCATCGAACCCCTGTTGCAGCCCCACCACAAGAAGGCCCTGCTGCTGGGAACAGGCGGTGCCTCCAAGGCTGTCTTCCACGGACTGGAGAACTTGGGCGTGAAGAGCACCTACGTGTCGCGCACCAAGCGAAGCGACGAAGTGCTGACCTACCGGGAACTGACCCCCGAAGTGATGGCCGAACATACCGTCATCGTCAACTGCACGCCCGTAGGCATGTACCCCAAAGTGGACTTCTGTCCGGACATCCCCTACGAACTGCTGACATCCGGGCACCTGCTTTACGACCTGCTGTACAACCCCAACGAAACCCTTTTCATGAAGAAAGGACGCGCACAGGGTGCCACCGTGAAGAATGGTCTTGAGATGCTGTTGCTGCAGGCGTTTGCGGCGTGGGAAATCTGGCACTGCTGAAACCGGACACACCGCCATGAAAAAGAGCAGAATCTTTCAAGGGATTGCCATCACCCTGGCAACCCTTATCGTCCTGCTGCTGTGTGCCGCTCTTTATATGTTGGATTATGCGCTAAAGCCCGAAGGTCTGCAAACCCGCAGCCGCGACACGGCTGGTTCCTATACCTCTATATATAAAGAGTACCCGGAACTGCTGGCATGGACAGACAGCCTGCAAGAAGCCGGTGCCCTGCACGACACCTATCTGGATAACGGACAGGGCGAACGCCTGCACGCCTTTTACGTCCGCGCCGCACGACCCACGGGAAAGACTGCGGTCATTGTCCACGGCTATACGGACAACGCCATCCGCATGTTTCCCATCGGTTACCTGTACAGCCGGCAGTTGGGCTATAACATCCTGCTGCCCGACCTCCACGCCCACGGGCAAAGCGGGGGTGATGCCATCCGGATGGGGTGGCTCGACCGTCTGGACGTGCAGGCATGGACAGTCAAAGCACACAGCATCTTCGGCGACAGCACGCAGATAGTGGTGCACGGCCTCTCGATGGGGGCGGCCACTGCGATGATGCTCAGCGGTGAGGAACTGCCTCCTTACGTGAAGTGCTTCGTCGAGGACTGCGGCTATACCTCGGTGTGGGACGAGTTCGGCAGCGAACTGAAGCAGCGGTTCGGCCTGCCCGCTTTTCCCCTGCTCTACATCACGTCACAGCTCTGCGCATGGAAGTATGGATGGAACTTCCGCGAGGCATCTGCCCTGGAGCAGGTGCGGAAATGCACACGCCCCATGCTCTTCATCCACGGAGATGCCGACACATTCGTACCCACCCGGATGGTGCACCCGCTTTACGAAGCCAAACCCGTCCCCAAAGAACTGTGGCTGGTGCCCGGTGCGGCACATGCCGTGTCCTACAAGGAAAACAAAGCGGAGTACACGCAGAAGGTCGGTGCATTTGTGGAGAAGTATATCCGCTGATTGTAAAAGAAATCCCTGTATATCATAAACCACATTGTATTGAGAAAATGGAGGATTGCACCCGGAATGTTCATGAGAAACAGGGAAGCAGCAACTCCATGAAAGCCATGAGGCACTGAAGACAGCAAGAAAAAAGCAGGGAGCAAGGGCTGATATTCATTCTTTTCATACTAACTTTGTAGTGTTTTAATCAATAAATACAAAGCGACATGAAAAAGAAACAAGTTCTTTTCTCCCTGCTGGTTCTCAGTGTGACGGCAGGAGCAAAGGCCGGTGGCGACGAAGCACGCCTGCTCCGTTTCCCCGCAACCAACGGCACGGACGTGGTGTTCTCCTATGCCGGTGACCTCTACACGGCACCCCTCTCAGGTGGTGAGGCACGCCGACTGACTTCGCACATCGGTTACGAAATCTTTCCGCGCTTCTCGCCCGACGGCAAGACCATTGCCTTTACCGGCGAGTACGACGGCAACCGCGAAGTCTATGTCATTCCCGCCGGTGGCGGCGATCCCCACCGGCTGACCTATACATCGACCAATGCCCGCGACGATGTGGGCGACCGCATGGGTCCCAACAACATCGTGATGACCTGGACACCGGACGGGCAGAACGTGGTCTACCGCAACCGCATCGGCGACAGCTTTCAGGGACGGTTGTGGACGGTGCCCGCCGATGGCGGAATGCCCCAGGCCATGCCCCTGCCCGAAGGTGGCTTCTGCAGCTATTCGCCCGACGGTACCCGGATGGCCTACAACCGCGTCTTCCGTGAGTTCCGCAGCTGGAAGTACTATCGCGGCGGCATGGCCGACGACATCTGGCTGTACGACCCCGAAGCCGGAAAGGTGGAGAACCTGACCGACAACGTGGCGCAGGACATCTGCCCCATGTGGATTGGCAATGACATCTACTTCATCTCCGACCGCGACCGGACAATGAACCTTTTTGTCTATCACACGGACACCAGGCAGACTGAAAAGGTAACCAACTATACCGACTACGACATCAAATTCCCCAGCACGGACGGCAAACTGATTGTCTACGAACATGCCGGATACCTCTACCGCTTCGACCCGCAGACGCGCCGCGCCGAACAGATACACATCACGCTCAATGCCGAAAACATCTATGCCCGCACCGAACAGAAGCACGTGGCCAACCTGCTGACCTCCGCCGGACTCTCTGCCGACGGCAAGCGCGTGGCCGTGACCGCCAGGGGCGAAGTGTTCGACGTACCGGCCACGAAGGGCGTGACACGCAACATCACCCGCACCCCCGGTGCCAACGAACGCGGTGCCGACTGGAGTCCCGACGGCAAGTACATCGCCTACATCTCCGACCGCACGGGCGAGACAGAAGTCTACCTGCAACCTGCCGAGGGCGGCGACCCCATCCAACTGACCACGGACAACGACACCTACATCCGCAGCCTGCAATGGAGCCCGGACAGCAAGACCGTGCTCTACACCGACCGCAAGAACCGCATCGTCACCGTGGACGTGTCATCGAAAACGAAAACCGTAGTGATGCAGAACCCCGAACGGGAGTTTTACGGGGTGTCCTTCTCGCCGGACAGCCGCTGGCTGACCTACACGAAGCCCGCAGCCAACGACTTCTCCGTGGTCTATGTCTACAACCTGGCCGACCGGAAGGAATATCCCGTGACGGAGAAGTGGTACAACTCTTCCTCGCCTGCCTTCAGCACCGATGGCAAGTACCTGGTCTTTGAGTCCGACCGCGACTTCAACCCCATCTACGGACACCTGGAATGGAACCATGTCTACACCCGCCTGGGCGGCATCTACCTGGCCATGCTGGCCGCCGGCACGCCCTCCCCCTTCCTGCCCGCAGACGAGGCGGTGAACAGCGGCAAGGAGGAGGAATCCTCCGAAGCAAAAGGCAAGGACAAGAAGAAAGAGGCTACCGCCGGCGACAAGACGGTGAAGATAGACCCCGAAGGCATCCAGGGCCGCATCGTCAAGCTGCCGCTCGATGCCGACAACTACAGGAACCTGTACAGCGACGGACAGGCCGTCTGGTACTTCGGCAACGGCGGCACACACGCCTTCGACCTGAAGGAACAGAAAGACGAACTGGTGGCCGAAGATGCCATGATGTCTCCCGTCAGCGGCAGCAAGAAGGTACTCTACCGGAAGAGGCGGACCCTCTACACAGGCGAACTCTCCACCCGCAAGGCCACGCTGGAAAAGGCCGTTGACCTGAGCGACATGGTGGCTCCCATAGACTACAGCCGGGAGTGGGCGCAAATCTTCGACGAAGCCTGGCGTGCCTACCGCGACGGTTTCTACCTGGAGAACATGCACGGCGTGGACTGGAAAGCCATCAGGGAGAAGTATGCCGTGCTGCTGCCCTACGTCAAGACCCGCCTCGACCTGAACTATGTCATCGGCGAGATGATTGCCGAACTGGCCTGCGGACACGCCTACGTCAATCCGGGCGAATATCCCAAGCCCGAACGCATCGACATGGGGCTGCTGGGTGCGGAACTGAGCCGCGACGAGAAGACGGGCTTCTACCGCATCGACAAGATTCTGCCGGGTGCGCCATACAGCGACGAACTGCGTTCGCCCCTCACCGAGCCGGGTATGGACATCAAGGAAGGTGACTACATCACGGCCATCGACGGTGTGTCCACCGCTTCCGTGGACAACATCTACCGGTTGCTCATCGGCAAGGCGGGCGTGCTGACCGAACTGGGCATCAACTCCAAAGCCTCGGCCGACGGCGCACGCAAGGTGGTGGTGAAGCCCACGGACAACGAATATCCGCTCTACCACTACAACTGGGTGCAGAACAACCTGCGCCGCGTGGAAGAAGCCACCGACGGACGTGTGGGCTACATCTACATCCCCGACATGGGTCCGGAGGGACTGAACGAGTTTGCCCGCTACTTCTACCCGCAACTCGACAAGGAAGCCCTCATCATCGACGACCGTGCCAACGGCGGTGGCAACGTATCGCCCATGATCATCGAACGCCTGCTGCGCAAGCCCTACCGCATGACCATGTCGCGCGTCTCCACCCGGACAAGCACCGTCCCCGATGCCACGCAGTACGGCCCGAAGGTGCTGCTCATCAACAAGTATTCGGCCTCCGACGGCGACCTCTTCCCTTGGAGCTTCAAGGCCAACGGGCTGGGCACGGTCATCGGCACCCGCACGTGGGGCGGCATCATCGGCATCAGCGGTTCGCTGCCCTACATGGACGGCACGGACATCCGCGTCCCCTTCTTCACCAACTACGACGCCAAGAGCGGCCAGTGGATTGTGGAGAACCACGGCGTTGACCCGGACATCCTCATTGACAACGACCCCATCCTGGAACAGGCCGGCGTAGACCAGCAGTTGGAGAAAGCCATCGAAGTGGCCCTCGAACAGTTGAAAGACCGCAAGCCCCTGCCGGGCGTGCCTGCACCGCGCACGATGAAGGATTTAGGCGTGGAATGAGCATTCCATGACCCACTCGTGGGTCACCGGAACGACCCACGAGTGACCCGTTAAGACAACCCACGAGTGACCCGTCAAGACAACCCTTAGGGACCCGTCATAACGACCCTTAGGCACTCGTCATAACGACCCTTAGGCACTCGTCAGGACAACCCTTAGGCACTCATTAAGACAACCCACAAGGGGTCACCGGAACGTCCCGCCCCGATACAACGAAGCTCCCGCTTCCCCCTCTTCAGGGGAAACGGGAGCTTCTTCTTTCCCGCCCTTGCGGGAAGGGACGGGGTCACTTATACTCCGCCCACGACTTGACATCCAGATCGTCCGGCGACATCGTGCAGAAGGCATTGATGAACGCACTGGCCAGACGGGCGTTCGTTATCAGCGGAATGTTCAGGTCGATGGCAGCACGGCGTATCTTGTAGCCGTTGTCCAGTTCACCGGCCGAGAGGTCGCGCGGGATGTTCACCACCATGTCAATCTCCTTGCGGTGCAACATGTCGAGGGCTTGCGGCTGCCCCTCCTCGCTGGGCCAGTAGACAAGGGTGTTCTCCACACCGTTCTCGGTGAGGAAGCGCGAGGTTCCGCCCGTGGCATAGAGCGTGTATCCCTTCTGCCGGAGCTGGCGGGCGGCCTGCAGCATGTCCACCTTCTGGCGGGCACTGCCCGTGGAGAGGAGGATGTTCTTCTGCGGGATGCGCTGACCCACGGAGAGCATGGCCTTGAGGATGGCACTGTTGGTGTCGTCGCCCAGGCAGCCCACCTCGCCCGTCGAGGCCATGTCCACACCCAGCACGGGGTCGGCCTTCTGCAGGCGGTTGAACGAGAACTGGCTGGCCTTGATGCCCACGTAGTCGAGGTCGAACAGGTTCTTGTCCGGCTTCTCCACGCCGATGCCGAGCATGACCTTCGTGGCAAGCTCGATGAGGTTTATCTTCAGCACCTTGCTCACGAACGGGAACGAGCGCGAGGCACGCAGGTTGCACTCGATGACCTTGATGTCGTTGTCGCGGGCCAGAAACTGTATGTTGAAGGGTCCTGAGATGTGCAGTTCGCGGGCAATCTCGCGGCTGATGCGCTTGATGCGGCGCACCGTCTCCACGTACAGCTTCTGCGGGGGGAACTGTATGGTGGCGTCGCCGCTGTGCACGCCCGCAAACTCGATGTGCTCGCTGATGGCGTAGGCAATCATTTCGCCGTCGCGGGCCACGGCATCCAGTTCCACCTCCTTGGCGTGCTCGATGAACTGGCTCACCACCACGGGGTGCTTCTTGCTGACGTTGGCCGCCAGTTGCAGGAAGCGTTCCAGTTCCTCGCGGTTGGAGCAGACGTTCATGGCGGCACCGCTCAGCACATACGAGGGGCGGACAAGCACGGGGAAGCCCACCTTCTGCACGAAGGCGTTGATGTCCTCCATCGAGGTCAGGGCGCTCCACTCGGGCTGGTCCACACCGATGCGGTCCAGCATGGCCGAGAACTTGTCGCGGTCCTCGGCATTGTCGATGCTCCGGGCCGAGGTGCCGAGGATGGGCACGTGCTGCTCGTCCAGGCGCATGGCCAGGTTGTTGGGAATCTGCCCGCCGGTGGAGACGATGACGCCGTGCGGGCACTCCAGGTCGAGGATGTCCATGACGCGCTCGAAGGTCAGCTCGTCGAAGTAGAGGCGGTCGCACATGTCGTAGTCGGTCGATACGGTCTCCGGGTTGTAGTTGATCATGACCGAGCGGTAGCCCTCCTTGCGGATGGTGTTCAACGCCTGCACGCCGCACCAGTCGAACTCCACGGACGAGCCGATGCGGTAGGCACCCGAACCCAGCACCACGATGCTCCTGCGGTCGCCCAGGTAGCGGACGTCGTGCTCCGTGCCGCTGTACGTCAGGTAGAGGTAGTTGGTCTGTGCGGGATACTCGGCGGCCAGCGTGTCAATCTGCTTCACCACGGGCAGGATGCCGCGCTGCTTGCGGTGCCGGCGCACGCTGAGGATGGCATCCTCCAGGTTGCCCTCCATGCCGACGGCACGGGCTACCTGGAAGTCGGAGAAGCCCTGCCGCTTGGCCTTATATAATAAGGTGTCGGGCAGGTCGTGCAACTGCTTGTGGTTGGCTCCCCAGGCATGCAGTTCCTTCGAGGTCTGCATGATGTTCATCAGCTTCTCCAGGAACCAGCGGTCGATCTTGGTCAGTTCGTGCACCTGGTCCACGGAGTAGCCCGCACGGAATGCCTTCGATATGACGAAGATGCGCTTGTCCGTAGGCTCGCGCAGGGCCTTGTCGATGTCGGCGATGACCAGTTCCTTGTTCTCCACGAATCCGTGCATCCCCTGCCCGATCATGCGCAGCCCCTTCTGTATGGCCTCCTCGAAGGTGCGCCCGATGGCCATGACCTCGCCCACGGACTTCATGCTGGAGCCGATTTCCTTGTCCACGCCGTGGAACTTGCCCAGGTCCCAGCGCGGTATCTTGCACACCACGTAGTCCAGCGCCGGCTCGAAGAAGGCCGACGTGGTCTTGGTGACGGAGTTCTTCAGGTCGAACAGTCCGTAGCCCAGTCCCAGTTTGGCGGCCACGAAAGCCAAGGGGTAACCCGTGGCCTTGCTCGCCAGGGCCGAGGAACGGGAGAGGCGGGCGTTGACCTCGATGACGCGGTAGTCCTCCGACTGCGGGTCGTAGGCATACTGCACGTTGCACTCTCCCACGATGCCGATGTGGCGGATGATGCGGATGGCCAGTTCGCGCAGCTTGTGATAGTCGGTGTTCGAGAGCGTCTGGCTCGGGGCGATGACGATGGACTCGCCCGTGTGTATGCCCAGCGGGTCGAAGTTCTCCATGTTGCAGACGGTGATGCAGTTGTCGAAGCGGTCGCGCACTACCTCATATTCCACCTCCTTCCAGCCCCGCAGGCTCTTCTCCACCAGCACTTGCGGGGAGAAGGAGAAGGCTTTCTCCACCAGCGCGTTCAGCTGCTCCTCGTTGTCGCAGAAGCCGCTGCCCAGCCCTCCCAGGGCGTAGGCGGCGCGCACGATGACGGGGTAGCCCAGCGCGGCGGCGGCACGGCGGGCGGCTTCGGGGGTCTCCACGGCCTCGCTCCTGATGGTCTTCACGTCAATTTCATTCAGCCGCTCCACGAACAGTTCGCGGTCTTCGGTGTCGATGATGGCCTGCACGGGCGTACCCAGCACGCGGACACCGTACTTCTCCAGCACGCCGCTGCGATAAAGCTCCACGCCGCAGTTCAGTGCCGTTTGCCCGCCGAAGGCCAGCATGATGCCGTCCGGCCTCTCTTTCTCAATGACCTTCTCCACGAAGTAGGGCGTGACGGGGAGGAAGTAAATCTGGTCGGCCACGCCCTCGGAGGTCTGCACGGTGGCGATGTTGGGGTTGATGAGGACGGTGGCGATGCCCTCCTCCTTGAGCGCCTTCAGGGCCTGCGAGCCGGAGTAGTCGAACTCGCCGGCCTCGCCTATCTTCAGTGCACCGCTGCCCAGCAGGAGCACTTTCTTTATGTCGTATGGTTTCATGTCGGGGTTGATTGGGTTTTGTTTTCAGTCATTATTGTTCACTCCGGAGCAGCTTCACGAACTCGTCGAACAAGAATTCCGTGTCCGTGGGTCCTCCGTCGGCTTCGGGATGGAACTGGGCGGAGAACCAGGGATTCGTCCGGTGGCGGATGCCTTCGTTGGAGCCGTCGTTCATGTTGACGAAGAGCGGCTCCCAGTCCGGACCCAGGGTGTTGTTGTCCACCGCATAGCCGTGGTTCTGGCTGGTGATGAAGCAGCGTTCCGTTCCCACCATGCGCACGGGCTGGTTGTGGCTGCGGTGTCCGTACTTCAGCTTGTATATCTTGGCACCGCCCGCCTTCGAGAGGAGCTGGTTGCCCATGCAGATGCCGAAGATGGGGAGCTTCTCGTTCTGCATGGCGCGGCGGATGTTCTGCACGGCGGCATCGCAGGTGTCGGGGTCTCCGGGGCCGTTGCTGATGAAGAGGCCGTCGTAGTCCAGCCCGTTGAAGTCGTAGTTCCAGGGCACGCGGATGACCTCCACGCCGCGCCGGATAAGGCAGCGCAGAATGTTTGCCTTCACGCCGCAGTCCACCAGGACAACCTTCTTTAATGAAGAATGAGGAATGAGGAATGAAGAATCAAGCCGGGCGTTCAGTTCTTCCTTCGGGGTGCCGACGGGGAACGTCCGGCTCTCATCGCCGGCATAGACAATGATGTCCTTGCACGACACACGGTCCACGTAGTTTATCTCCCCATACGAAGGAAATTCTTCCTCTTCCATGCCGGATTCTTCATTCTCAAAGACGATTCTTCCCATCATCACGCCGTGCTCGCGCAGTGCCTTGGTCAGTGCGCGGGTGTCGATGCCGGTGATGCCGGGGATGTGCTCGCGCCGGAGCCAGTCGCCCAGACTCTCCACGGCGTTCCAGTGGCTGTGGTTCTCCGAGTAGTCGCTGACGATGATGGCCTCGGCGTGTATCTTCCCGCTCTCCATGTAGTGGGGCAGGCCGTTGTCCGCGTATGTAAAGGGCGGCACGCCGTAGTTGCCCACCAGGGGATAGGTGAGTGTCATCAACTGCCCGGCGTAGCTGGGGTCTGTGAGGCTTTCGGGGTATCCCGTCATGGCCGTGTTGAAGACCACCTCGCCTACCACGGGCTTCTCATAACCGAACGACTGTCCCCGGAAACGGGTGCCGTCGTCAAGGATAAGGGTTACGTTTCTCATTCTTTATTTTTATCGTTAATATTGTTCTTATTCTTCATTCAGAACTGATATACCTGTTCGATGTAATCGATGAACGCCTTGTTCAGCAGTTTCACGCCGCCGGGTGTGGGATAGTCTCCGCTGAAGTACCAGTCGCCCGGATGATTGGGGCAGGCTTCGCGCAACCCTTCCAGGGGCTGGTAGACTATCTGCACCCGGGCACGTGTGTCTTCGGGAGTGAGCAGTTCCACCATTTTGGCGGAGATTTCGTCATCGGTGAAGGGGGCGTATATGCCTTTCACGTAATTCTGCATCTGCTCTTTGGGCAGGCCGGCCTGGTCTTTCGACTTCCGGTAGGCGGTGGCGATGACGTCGCGCATGTCCCGTTCCTTCAGCAACTCGATGGCAGCCTTGAAAGCGATGAACTCCGTCATGCGGGGCATGTCGATGCCGTAGTAGTCGGGATAGCGCACCTGGGGGGAACTGGACACGATGACTATCTTCTTCGGCCCCAGCCGGTCCAGGATGCCGATGATGCTCTGGCGCAGGGTGGTGCCGCGCACGATGCTGTCGTCGATGATGACCAGGTTGTCCACGCCCGACACGAGGCTGCCGTAGGTGATGTCGTAGACGTGCGCGGCCAGGTCGTTGCGGCTGTTGCCCTCGGCGATGAAGGTGCGCAGCTTGATGTCCTTGATGGCCACCTTCTCGCTGCGGATGCGGCGGGAGAGTATGCGCTCCAGTTCTTCGTGGGTGGGGTTGTGACCCAGTGCAGCTATCTGCTGCGCTTTTTCTTCGTTGAGGTATTCGTCCAGTCCCTGGAGCATACCGTAGAAGGCCACTTCGGCCGTGTTGGGGATGAAGGAGAAGACCGTGTGGTCCACGTCGTGGTCGATGGCCCGCAGGATGTTGGGCACCAGCTTTTCGCCCAGGCGTTTCCTCTCCCGGTAGATGTCGGCATCGCTGCCCCGGCTGAAGTAGATGCGCTCGAACGAACAGGGCTTCACCTGACGAGGCTTGTTGATCTGCACCGTGCGCATCCGCCCGGCCTTGGTGATCATCACGGCCTGTCCGGGCTGCATCTCCCTGATGGCATCTGCGGGCACGTTGAAGACTGTCTGTATGACGGGGCGTTCGCTGGCCAGCACGGCCACTTCTTCGTCCTGGTACCAGAAGGCGGTGCGGATGCCCCACGGGTCGCGGATGGCGAACGACTCGCCGCTGCCCGTGATGCCGCACATCACGTAGCCTCCGTCCCACTCCTTGCTGGAGGTGCGCAGCACGTTGGCCAGGTCGATGTGCTCCTCGATGTAGCAGGTGATGTCCATGCCCGTCAGCCCTTCGGCCTCGGCCAGGTTGAAGAGGCGTTCCACCTCGCGGTCCAGCCGGTGCCCCACCTGTTCCAGCATGATGTAGGTGTCGGCATACTTGCGCGGGTGTTGCCCGATGGCGGTGATGCGGGCAAATATCTCATCGACATTCGTCAGGTTGAAGTTGCCGCAGAGAGCCAGGTTCTTCGCCCGCCAGTTGTTGCGGCGCAGGAAAGGGTGCACGTAGGAGAGTCCGGACTTGCCCGTGGTGCTGTAACGCAGGTGACCCATGTAGACCTCGCCCGCAAAGGGCAGGCGTTTCTTGGCGAACCCGGCATCGTGCATCTGCCCGGCGGACAGGTCCCTGAAGTGGGTGTGCACGGTGTTGAATATCTCGGTGATGGCACCGGAACCCAGAGCACGCTCGCGGAACATGTATTCCTCACCGGGGTCGGACTGCAGCTTGACGCAGGCCATCCCCGCGCCTTCCTGCCCCCGGTTGTGCTGTTTCTCCATCAGGAGGTAGAGCTTGTTCAGGCCGTACATCCAGGTGCCGTATTTCTGTTCGTAGTATTCCAAAGGTTTCAGCAGACGTATCATGGCCACGCCGCATTCGTGTTTCAGTTGTTCCATGCTATTATATAATTATGTAGGGAGTTCTTTCTCACTCATTCCACCGTCACCGACTTGGCCAGGTTGCGGGGTTGGTCCACGTCCATGCCCCTGCACACGGCGATGTGGTAGGCCAGCAGCTGCAGAGGCACGGTGGCCACCAACGGCTCCAGGCATCCCAGCGTGGCGGGTAGCTCAATGCAGGTGTCGGCCAGGCGGCTCACCACCGTGTCGCCCCTGGTGACGAGGGCGATGACACGGCCTTTGCGTGCCTTTATCTCCTGTATGTTGCTCAGCACCTTTTCGTACAGCCCGTTCTGCGTGGCAATGACCACCACGGGCATCTCTTCGTCAATCAGGGCAATGGGACCGTGCTTCATCTCGGCGGCAGGATAGCCCTCGGCATGAATGTAGGAGATTTCCTTCAGCTTCAGTGCGCCTTCCAGTGCCACGGGATAGCTGTATCCCCGTCCCAGGTAAATGAAGTTGCGGGCATAGGTGAACATCTTGGCCAGCCGGGCGATAGCTTTGTTCCGGTCGAGCACCTCCTTCATCTTGTCCGGGATGTGCGCCAGTTCGTGCACCACCTCCAGAAATTGCTTTTCGTCCATGCTGCGCTTCGCACGTGCCAGCGTCAAGGCCAGCATGGTGAGCACGGTGACCTGCCCCGTGAATGCCTTGGTGGAAGCCACGCCAATCTCCGGCCCCACGTGGATGTAGGAACCCGTATGGGTATTGCGCGGTATGCTGGAACCCACGACGTTGCAGATGCCGTAGATGAAGGCCCCCCGGCTCTTGGCCAGTTCCACGGCGGCCAGCGTGTCGGCCGTTTCGCCGCTCTGGCTGATGGCTATGACCACATCGTCCGGACTGATGACCGGATTGCGGTAGCGGAACTCACTGGCATACTCCACTTCCACGGGGATGCGGCAGAAGTCCTCTATCAGCTGTTTGCCGATGAGGGCGGCGTGCCACGAAGTGCCGCAGGCCACAATGACAAACCTCCGCGCGGCCAACAGCCGTTCCTTGTGGTCGATGACAGCCGAGAGCACCACATTGTTCTCGTCCGCGCTGATGCGTCCCCGCATACAGTCGTATATGCAGTCCGGTTGCTCGAATATTTCCTTCAGCATGAAGTGCGGGTAACCGTCCTTCTCCAGTTGCCCCAGTTTCATGGTCACGGTCTTCACCTCGTGCGGACACTCCACATTGTGCAGGTTGACAATCTTCAGTGGTTCGTTCTTGCGGATGACGGCTATCTCCTCATCGTCCAGGTAGACCACTTTGTCGGTGTACTCCACGATGGGTGTGGCATCCGATGCAAGAAGGTATTCCCCCTGCCCGATGCCCACCACCAGCGGGCTGCTTTTACGGGCTGCGATGATGGTATCGGGGTGGTTGCGGTCGAGCAAGGCGATGGCGTATGCGCCAATCACTTCCTGCAAAGCCAGTTGTACGGCGGTCAGCAGGTCGAGCTTTCCCGTGGTCTGAATGTATTCGATGAGTTGCACCAACACCTCGGTGTCGGTGTTGCTGTGGAAGTGATAGCCTTTGGCCTGGAGTTTTTCCTTGAGGACTGAATAGTTTTCGATGATGCCGTTGTGGACGAGAGCCAGGCGGCCGGAAGCGGAGCAATGGGGATGGGCATTGGCGGAACAAGGCTCTCCGTGCGTGGCCCAGCGGGTGTGGGCGATGCCTGTGGTTCCGGAAATATCTTTTTGGGCAACGAACGTTTCCAGGTCGCTCACTTTGCCTCTTGTCTTATATACGTTCAGTTGCCCGTCCTCACTGACCAATGCTACCCCGGCACTATCATATCCGCGATACTCCAACCGCTTCAGTCCTTTGATAAGGACGGGGTAGGCTTTCTGGGGACCTATATAGCCTACGATTCCACACATACGATGATATCTTGTTTAAAAGTTTTGCGCAAAGATACGCATTTCCGAGCACATAAGCCTTAGTTTCCATAAATAAAAGATGCACTCCCCGATGCAGGCACCGGGATAGCCCATAATCCATCTTAACGTCCTGTTGGCATTATTAACGCATCCGGATGCAGTTTAAGAGAGGGAATGACATTTGTAATATACAACCTTGATTCTTTTAAGTCTAAACATTAACTAAAGGAGAAACAGTATGAAAAGATTCTTTCAAAAAAGCAAATGGATGGCACTCGTTGCACTTTCGCTCACCGGCTATGCTTTCCAGGCCTGCTCAGACGACGATGAGCATTACCGCCACTTCCCGAACAATGTGTCCGGTTCTCTCCCCAACGCGCTGGTCACTGTCAAGCAACAGACCGACGAGAACGTAGTTTTCTTCCAGCTGGACGACAGCACCACGCTCCTGCCCGTCAACGTGTCCAACAACCTTTTCGGTGGCAAGGAAGTGCGGGCATTGGTGAACTACGACCGGGTGAACTATCCTACCGGCGGGTTTGACCAGGCCGTGTACGTCAACTGGATTGACAGCATCCTGACCAAACCCATCGCTCCCGACCTGGGCGACCGGAACGACCCGGTGTATGGCACCGACCCGGTGGAAATCGTGAACGACTGGGTGACCATTGCCGAGGACGGCTACCTGACGCTGCGCTTCCGCACGAAGTGGGGAGGAGGCCGTGCGCACTACGTCAACCTCCTGGCCGGACAGAATCCCGACAATCCCTATGAGGTGGAGTTCCGCCACAACGCCTACGGAGACATCCACGGACAGACAGGAGACGGGCTGGTGGCCTTCAAGCTGGACAGCCTGCCCGACACGGGAGGAGAGACCGTACAGCTGACGCTGAAGTGGAACTCGTACAGCGGCGAGAAGTCGCACACGTTTGACTACTGCACCCGACGTTCCACCACGGTCCCGGCAGCCGCCACCGAGGAACGGAGCGTTATCCCGCTCCAATAAACCCGGCGCGGAGAAAAAAAACGGACAGGCAGAATTTTGCCATGTCAAAGAAAATGCCGAATATTGCAGCCGGAAACAATTAATTTACCCGTAAATGAAAAAAGCTCTCATCACCGGAATCAACGGCCAGGACGGATCGTTCCTGGCCGAGTTTCTACTGCAAAAAGGCTACGATGTGCATGGCATCCTGCGCCGCTCTTCTTCCTTCAACACAGGACGCATCGAACACCTTTACCTGGACGAGTGGGTGCGCGACATGAAGCAGAAACGCCTCATCAACCTCTACTACGGCGACATGACCGACAGCAGTTCGCTGATCCGCATCATCCAACAGACACAGCCTGACGAAATCTACAACCTGGCCGCACAAAGCCACGTGAAGGTGTCGTTCGACGTGCCCGAATACACCGCCGAAACCGATGCCGTGGGCACGCTGCGGATGCTCGAAGCCGTCCGCATCCTGGGCAGGGAACACAAGACCAGAATCTACCAGGCTTCCACCTCCGAACTCTTCGGGAAGGTGCAGGAAGTGCCCCAAAAGGAAACCACCCCCTTCTATCCGCGCAGCCCCTACGGAGTGGCCAAACAATACGGGTTCTGGATTACCAAGAACTACCGCGAAAGCTACGGCATGTTTGCCGTGAACGGCATCCTCTTCAACCACGAAAGCGAACGGCGCGGAGAAACCTTCGTCACCCGCAAAATCACGCTGGCCGCCGCCCGCATCGTCCAGGGATACCAGAACAAACTGTACATAGGCAACCTCAACGCACGCCGCGACTGGGGATATGCCAGGGACTACGTGGAGTGCATGTGGCTGATGCTCCAGCACGACACCCCGGAAGACTTCGTCATCGCCACCGGCGAAATGCACACCGTGCGCGAATTTGCCACACTGGCCTTCCGCGAAGCCGGCATCACGCTGCGCTGGGAAGGTGAAGGCATCAACGAGAAAGGCATCGACGCACAAACGGGCAGGACGCTGGTGGAAGTCGATCCCAAGTACTTCCGCCCGGCCGAGGTGGAACAGCTGCTGGGAGACCCCACCAAAGCCCAGACTCTGCTGGGCTGGAATCCACGGAAAACCTCTTTTGAGGAACTGGTGCGCATCATGGTGGCACACGACATGAAGTATGTGCACAAACTGCACCTGCATGACGGGGAAGAATCCTGAAATGGAAGCCATCCAGACAAACAACAAACCGCAATATGGAAAAGAATGCTAAAATCTACGTGGCCGGACACCGTGGACTGGTGGGTTCTGCCATCTGGAAAAACCTGCTGGAGAAAGGTTACACCAACCTGACGGGCAGGACCCACAAAGAACTGGACCTGCTGGACGGAGAAGCCGTGCGCCGCTTCTTCGACGAAGAACAGCCGGAGTATGTGTTCCTGGCCGCCGCCTTCGTGGGCGGCATCATGGCCAACAGCATCTACCGCGCCGACTTCATCTACAAGAACCTCCAGATACAGCAGAACGTCATCGGCCAGAGCTTCCGCCACAGCGTGAAGAAGCTCCTGTTCCTGGGCAGCACCTGCATCTACCCGCGCGATGCCCCGCAACCGATGCAGGAAGACGTGCTGCTCACCTCGCCCCTGGAATACACCAACGAACCGTATGCCATCGCCAAGATTGCCGGCCTGAAGATGTGCGAAAGCTTCAACCTGCAATACGGCACCAACTACATCGCCGTCATGCCCACCAACCTCTACGGCCCCAACGACAACTTCGACCTGGAGCGCAGCCACGTGCTGCCCGCCATGATCCGCAAAATCCACCTGGCCCACTGCCTGGAGGAAGACGACCGGGAAGCCGTGCGCCGCGACCTGGACCGCCGTCCCGTGGAAGGCATCAACGGACAAAACAGCCGGGAGGAAATCCTGCAAGTCCTGCAGAAGTATGGCATCAGCAGCGGGGAAGTGAAGCTGTGGGGGACGGGGACACCGCTGCGCGAATTCCTTTGGAGCGAAGAAATGGCCGATGCCAGTGTGTTCGTCATGGAGCACGTAGACTTCAAAGACACCTGCAAGCCCGGCGAGAAGGAAATCCGCAACTGCCACATCAACATCGGCACAGGCAAGGAAATCAGCATCCGCAGCCTGGCCGGGCTTATCACCGCCACCGTGGGCTACAAAGGCAAAATCACCTTCGATGCCGGCAAACCGGACGGAACCATGCGCAAGCTGACCGACCCGTCCAGACTCCACGCCCTGGGCTGGCACCACAAAATAGACATCGAGGAAGGTGTGCAACGGATGTATCAGTGGTATCTGACGCACCTGCCTTGAACACAACCCGGAACAAGGAAAACGCAAAGTAATTAATACACACAACATACCTCGGTTTTCCCTCGGTAGCTACCAAGGGGAGGCCGAGGTAGCTACTAAGGGGAGGTCAAGGTAGCTACCAAGGGAGGGCCTCGGTAGCTACCGAGGGAAAGCCTAAGTAGCAGGGAGGGAACCGCACCTCATTATCAACGGATTACAATCCTGTCGCAAGCAGAAAGACGAGGAACGGGAGGAAAGAAAAATACGGACAACTTCCCGCACCGGCAGAAAAAAAGGAAGCTTTTCACAAAGCCTCCTTTTCTGTCTTCAATAGGTATCAGTTTTTTTAAGGTAAAAAGATTGTTTTCAGGATAACGATGCAAATATAGCGGTTTTTGGAGATACCAGCCTCAACAAAAAATATGTCTTATAACACATTTTCGGAAAATCTTTTGAATTTGTTACCATTTCGCAGCACTTTTCCACAGCGCAATCGTTTTCAAAGAGCCAAACGCAGGAGAAAACCCTAAAGAATCCTTAAAAGGAGTGTCCGCTCCCTCCCGTTTCACCCCGGATGTTGCCCGTCGGTACGCCCACTGTGCTTCAACACCTTTGCATCGATGAAGAACACGATTTCTTCGGCCATGTTCGTGATGTGGTCGCCCGCGCGTTCCAGTTTGCGGAACACACTGAGCAGTTCCATGCAGAACAAGGCGGTCTCCGGATGCTCCTGCACGTAACCGGCCAGCACGCCCGCAGCCTCCGCGTTGATTTCATCCAGCAGCTTGTCTTTGGCAAAGACCGAAGTGGCCAGTTCCAGGCTTTCCTCGGCCAGGGCTTTCTTGCACAATTCGAGCATGGACAGCACCTGGCGAATCATCTCTTCCAGCCGCAACTGTCTGATAAGGTCCGCGTCCAGGGCCGGTTCCCGGCAGCTGATGGCAAAACGCGCAATGCTTTCGGCAAAGTCGCCCAGCCGTTCCAGGTTGGTGTTGATTTTGAACATGGCCAGCACAAAGCGCAAATCGATGGCCACCGGATTGTACAAGGCGATGATGTCCTCCACGTCGCTGTCTATCTTCAGTTCGAAAGCGTTCACGCGCCGCTCGCGCACCTGCACCTGCCGCGCCAGTTCGTCGTCCAGCGTGAGCACGGCTTCCCCCGCCCTGTCCAACTGACTATATACCAACGTCCACATCTCATTCACTTCCTTCTTCAGCAGGACGAGTTCCGATTCGATGAATTTTACCATAATATCTAAAGCCGGTTAAACGAATGTTTTTTGCAGATAACACGCAGACGGACAATCAGAGGAGTTCCACCGCATACAGGTAGAGCGCCGCAGCCGGAATGGCCATCAGTGCGCTGTCAAAGCGGTCGAGCATACCTCCATGTCCCGGCAGGATATTGCCCGAATCCTTGATGCCCAACTGCCGCTTCATCAGCGACTCGGTGAGGTCTCCCCACGTGCCGAAGACAACGACCACCACCGCCAGCCCCATCCACAGCCCAAGCGACATGAAGGGGAAAAACCGTGCAAACACCAACGAGGCCACCACGGCAAACACCCCGCCACCGACACTGCCTTCCCACGACTTCTTGGGGGATATGCGCTCGAACAGCCGGCGCTTCCCGACCAGCGAGCCTACACAATAGGCTCCCGTATCGCTCAGCCAGATGAATACAAATACGGACAAGGGCAGGACAGGCTCGTAAACCACACTGCCTGCGTCCGTATCTTCGCGGAAAGCCAGCATACTCAACAGGGCAAAGGGCAACGCCACATAGAGTTGGCTCAGCATGGAGCAGGCCCAGTTGCCGATGGGGTTTTCTTTCTTCAGGTAGAGTTCGGTTATCATGAGATAGAGCAGCAGGCCCACATAAGGCAGGAACACCTCCGCACCGGCTGCATAGGTGCGGAAAGCAAACATCGCCAGAAAGAGGTAGACACCGCTCAGCGTGACCATCAGCTTGTTGACAGACACTTGCCCGTCGCGGTTGACGAGACGGGCAAACTCATGTACGCTCAGCGCACAAATCACAGCAAACAGTATGCTGAACGAAAGCGGGCCATACATGATGCAGCCTACCAGCACGGCCACAAACAACAGCCCGGTAACGGTGCGCTGGAGGAAATTATTTTTCATCATGATTTTCTTTCTTTACTTCCTGGGAACCATCCTGCGTTTCCGCACCCTTGTCCGACCCGCCGTCCGCAGCGGCAGCAGTGTCCCCTTCCTTTTGGGCTTCCACCCGCTTTGCCACTTCCTCTTCGGCTTTCTTCAACTCGTCCGAGATGCGTTGCGCGGCAATGACTTCTTCCGAACGCGAAGCCCAGGGCCTTTTGCCGAAAATGGCTTCCACGTCCTCGGCAAAGATGACTTCCTTGTCTATCAGCTGTTGCGCCAGCCTGCCGTGTTCGTCCCTGTGTTCCGACAGAATGCGTTTGGCACGTGCATACTGTTCGTTCACGATGCTCTTCACTTCCTCATCTATCAGTTCTGCCGTCTTTTCGCTGTAAGGACGGTGGAAAGAATACTCGTTGTTGCTGTAATAGCAGAGGTTGGGCAGCTTGTCGCTCATTCCCCAATAGACAATCATGGCGTATGCCTGCCTGGTGACACGCTCCAGATCGTTCATGGCTCCTGTGGAGATGCGTCCCAGGAACAGATCTTCGGCGGCACGTCCTCCCAGGGTGGCGCACATCTCGTCCAGCATCTGTTCCTTGGTGGTGATTTGTCTTTCCTCCGGCAGATACCAGGCGGCTCCTAGGGCACGGCCACGCGGCACGATGGTCACCTTTATCAGCGGATTGGCATATTCCAACAGCCAGGAGATGCTGGCGTGTCCCGCTTCGTGGATGGCAATGGAACGCCGTTCGGCTTCGGTGGTAATCTTGGTCTTTTTCTCCAGGCCGCCCACAATCCTGTCCACCGCATCCAGGAAATCCTGTTTGCCCACGGACTTCTTGCCATGACGGGCGGCTATCAGGGCAGCTTCGTTGCACACGTTGGCAATGTCGGCACCGGAAAAGCCCGGAGTCTGGCGTGCCAACAGGTCTACGTCCACCGTATCGTCTATCTTGATGGGGCGCAGGTGCACGCCGAACACTTCCTTCCGCTCGTTGAGGTCGGGCAAATCCACATGAATCTGCCTGTCAAAACGTCCGGCACGCAACAGGGCTTTGTCCAGCACGTCCACCCTGTTGGTGGCTGCCAGGATAATGACCCCGCTGTTGGAGCCGAAACCGTCCATCTCTGTCAGCAGCTGGTTGAGGGTGTTCTCCCGTTCGTCGTTACCGCCCATCGCGGCAGCTTTGGCACGGGCACGTCCCACGGCGTCAATTTCATCGATGAAGACGATGCAGGGTGCTTTCTCCTTGGCCTGACGGAAAAGGTCGCGCACACGCGATGCACCCACACCGACGAACATTTCCACAAAGTCCGAACCTGCCAACGAGAAGAACGGCACATCGGCTTCGCCCGCCACCGCTTTGGCCAGCAACGTCTTGCCCGTTCCCGGAGGGCCTACCAGCAGGGCACCCTTGGGAATCTTTCCGCCCAGGTCCGTGTATTTCTGAGGCTGCTTCAGAAATTCCACAATTTCTTCCACCTCCTGTTTGGCTTCGGCCAACCCGGCCACGTCCTTGAAAGTGACCCGCACCGGAGACCCTTTTTCAAACAGCTGAGCCTTCGACTTTCCTACGTTGAAGATGCCTCCGCCCCCCATGCTGCTTCCGCCGCTCAACCGGCGTGACATGAAAATCCAGAAGCCTATGATAAAAGCAAAAGGCAACACCTGCCAGAAGAAAACCCAGAGGTAGTTGCGTTTCTTTTCATAGCTGACCGAACCGTCGAACCGCGCCTCGTCCTTCTCCTTCTGCAGGAAGTCGCCCAGGCTTTCGCGCGAAGGAGCCTCGGTGGTTACCTGCGGGTTCTTCCCCACACGGGTCGAATCGCCGGCAAACACCTTCGCCACATATTCCGGTTTGATGTAGGCTTCCACCGAATTGTCGTCATAACCCACGACTTTGTTCACATAACCATTGCGGACATACAGCTGGAATTCGTCGTAAGAAACATTTCGGGTGGAAGCGTCGTCCTGATTGGTCAGATACAGTCCCAAGATGGCCATTGCAATCAGCATGTACAGCCAGTTCAGGTTGAACTTCGGCCGCTTGTCGGGCTTGTTGGGCTTCTTGTTTACATTGTTATTGTCCATACATCATCATTTAATCGAGATCGGGAATCGAGGTCAGCCGGGCATCCGCCCACAGATGTTCCAGGTCGTAGAATGTCCGCTTCTCGGGTAAGAAGACATGAACCAACACGTCGGCATAGTCCATTGCCACCCATTCCGCATTGCGCAACCCATCGACTGCAAAAGGGCGTGCATCCGCCCCTTCCCGGGCAAACTTCTTCACAGAGTCCACAATCGCACTCACCTGACTGGGGGAATTTCCCTGGCAAATGATGAAATACTTGCAAACCGTGTCGTCTATCTGCGTCAGATCTGCCACCACGATGTTTTTTCCTTTTTTCTCCTGAATACCTTCGGTTATTTGTTGAATAAGTTTTTTAGCTTCGTCCATTCCTCTTTTTTAATATTATAAACAGTCGGCAAATATACGCCGATTTCTCCCAACCCAATGAAGAAAAAGCGAAAACTCTGCTTTTTTTTGTTTTTTTTAGGTATGATTCCGGCAGCCCCGTCACAGTGTTTAGGGACAGTACGCAGAATGCGCAACCGGGATACGGTACGGAGCGTGATGGATACAGGCACGGAGCACGCTCGATACAGGCACGGAACACGCTCGGTACAGGCACGGAACACGCCCGATACAGGCATCCCGGAAACCCATAA
>CAYPUJ010000001.1:23983-42180 GCA_964413805.1 uncultured Bacteroides sp.
TACAGGCATCCCGGAAACCCATAAAACGTACCCTGGAAGGAAGGCACAAAAAGGCTTGCCGCACATTTTTTTGAAAAAAAACTACGCTTTTTATTTTGTTTTCCCAAAATCTTCGTATCTTTGCGACCGCAAAAGCGAAGAAAAACAGATTGGGCTATGGTGTAACGGTAACACTACAGATTCTGGTCCTGTCATTCCTGGTTCGAATCCAGGTAGCCCAACTAGGGAAAGGAAAGCGACTGAAGAAGTCCTTTCCTTTTTTTGTGCACCTCAAGTCCGCCTCTACCGGCGCAGCCGAAATTCAAGGAGGACACTTTTGTTATCTTCGATAAAAACTCCGACCTTTGCCTTATGGAAACAAATCAATTGGAAGTGTCAGCCCGCAGAGTGCCACCTTTTGGGATACCGGATTACTTTCCGACAGTAAGGATAGCCTGCCTCCTGTGTGCCTTGCTTTGTGCCGGAAGCCTTCGGGCACAGCAACAGAAACACCCCGGCATCAACCTCTCGTTGTGGAAAAACATTGCTACCCAGCGCAACGACACGACCGGACGGACGGTTTTCAACCTTGGCCTCGCATCGGCCATGAACCGCCTGGACGGAGCGGGCATCAATGTACTGGGCAGCACTGTGGCTCAAAGCGCCAACGGCCTGCAAGTGTCGGGCATCTTCCACATGACCGGAGGAGACCTCAACGGCCTGCAACTGGCAGGCATCACCAATGTCAACGGAAACAGCCTGCGCGGTGTGTCCCTCTCCGGACTGGTCGGCATCACGGGCAACCAGACAAAAGGCATCCTGGGTTCCGGTCTTGCCAGCATCGCGGGCGGCGAAAGCAAGGGCGTTGTCCTGGGAGGATTGCTCAGCATGACGGATGGGGAGTCGGCCGGATTCTTCTGGGGAGGACTGGGAAACATCAACCGGGAAGACCTCAGCGGGGTGAGTGCCGCCGGACTGGTGGACATCGTGGGCAAAGACCTGCGGGGAGTGCAGGTGGCAGGCATAACCAACATCGTGGCAGGGGAAATGAACGGAATGCAGCTTTCACCTTTCAACGTGGCGGTACGGGCCAAAGGCGTACAGATAGGACTGGTCAACTACTATCAGGAGAAACTGGACGGCTTCCAGCTCGGACTGGTCAACGCCAACCCGAAAACCCGCGTGCAACTGATGGTGTTCGGGGGAAACGTCGCCAAACTGAACCTGGGCGCACGCTTTAAGAACGAACTGTTCTACACCATTCTGGGAGGCGGCACGCACTACCTGGACTTCGGCGACAAGTTCTCGGCTGCTTTCTTCTACCGGGCAGGGGTGGAACTTCCGCTTTACAAACGGCTTTTCGTCAGCGGCGACCTGGGCTACCAGCACATCGAAACATTCAAGAACAAAGAAACCGGACTACCCGCCCGGCTTTATGCGTTGCAAGCCCGCCTCAACCTGGAGTACCGCATTGCCCGCCGCTTCGGCCTCTTCCTGACCGGCGGTTACGGTATTACCCGTTACTACACCCACAGAGGAACATTCGACAAAGGAATGCTTCTGGAAGGCGGTTGTGTCATATTCAGCTATTGAGCAGGGAGGAGTTCATCATTACTTGTCCACGGTTTCGATGCGTCCCATGTCATAGGTGCCCTTCCGGATAAGCTTGCCGTCCTTGTCGGTCTCCACAAAAGGCCCGTGCTTCTGGCCCTGCTTGAAGAAGCCTTCGAAACGGTTGCCATCCTTGTCTATTTGCACGCCGCTGCCTTCTTCCAGCCCGTCCACAAAGCTTCCCGTGTACTTCGTGCCGTCCGTCATGATGAGTGTTCCCTGTCCGTTGAAGGCATTGTTCTTCCACTCGCCTTTGTAGGAATCTCCGTTATTCCACCTGTAAGTACCGTAACCGCTCCGCTGGTTGTCTTTCCATTCACCTTCATAGACGGCACCGCTGGCCCACGTGAATGTACCTTTGCCGTCTTGCATCCCATTGCTGAAGCTACCCACGTACTTATTGCCATTGGCGTAATAGTAAACACCTTCGCCCGTACGTTCACCCCGCACGTAAGTCCCTTCATAGCGGTCGCCCGTATGGAAATAATAAATGCCTTGCCCGTCCTGTATGTCGTTGGTCCATTTGCCCACGTACTTGTCGCCGTTTACATATTCAAACGTGCCGTTTCCTTCACGCATATCGTTCTTCCACTCTCCTTCGTAGCGGCTTCCGTCGTTCCAGACAAAGGTACCTTCACCTTCTTTCTTGTCTTTCACCCAAGAGCCGGTGTATTTCGAGCCGTTCTTCCACGTATAAGTGCCTTGCCCTTCCCGCTTGTCGTTCACCCAGTCTCCTTCGTACACGTCTCCCGTATAGTAGTACATGGTTCCTTTGCCATGCTGGTAGTCCTGGTACCACATGCCGTCATAACGGTTGTTGTTCAGGAAGTAGTAAACGCCCCGTCCGTGCTGCTGGTCCTGAAACCATTCTCCCTCGTATTTTTCACCGTCGGCAAAGATGTAAGTACCTTGCCCTTCCCGTTTGCCTTTGACAAATTCGCCTTCATACACATCGCCGTTTGCAAACACCATCTTTCCTTTTCCGTTCGGTTTCCGGCCTTTCATCTCGCCCGTATAGACGGAACCGTCCCTTGCGGTAGAAGTCCCGACCTTCACATCCGATGAAAACACATTCTTTACCTTGTCCAGAAAACCGGTTTTCGTTTCCTGAGCCAACAGACCTCCCTGCGACAGGGACAATAAAGCGAGTAACGTATAGAAATATTTCATTGGTTTACGATTTTTCGTTGTCACATGAATGAGTGCCTTACCCCTTTGAGGGAAAAGACATCCACACAAGAGCTATCCTCCTTTCATTTATCCGGGAAACAAGGAACCTGCGACATCTCCCATGTGTTAACATTCCACAAATGTACAATTATCCAACCAAACGGAAGAGGAGAAGCGTCCTTTTTTAGAACTTTTTTTTGCCGAAAGCCATTTCCTTTAAGCTCTCTTTGCACAGACAGCCGCTTGCCGGGTCCTTAATCTCTTGCCGACCTTTCGGACAAGAATTTCTCTGCCCGCTCCAGGTCCTGCGGAGTGTCAATGCCGATTGTTTCCAATTCCGTCACCCCCACCCTGACCTTAAAGCCGTTTTCCAGCCAGCGGAGCTGCTCCAGCGACTCAGCCAGTTCCAACGGAGATTGCGGCAGGGCGGTAATCGCCTTCAACACCTCCGCCCGATAGGCATAAAGTCCGATATGCTTGTAGTAGACATGCCGTTCCAGCCAGTTGGCTTTATCCTCATTCCGCATGTAAGGGATGACAGAGCGGCTGAAGTAGAGCGCATACATGTCTTTGTCCACAACCACCTTGGGAGAGTTCACATTGGCCAGGGCTTCCCAGCCGTTTTCCTTGGTGAAAGGCTTGACCAGGGTGGCAATCTGTGTGGCTGTGCCGGCAAAGCAATCCTTCACGGCCTGCAACTGTGAGGGATGGATGAAAGGTTCGTCGCCCTGCACGTTGACCACCACGTCAAATCCCTGCCCCACTTTCGTGTATGCCTCGTAACAACGGTCTGTCCCGCTCTTGTGTTGTGTGGATGTCATGACCACCTTTCCGCCAAAAGCCCTGACTGCCGCCTCAATGCGTTCGTCGTCGGTAGCCACACAGGTCTCGTCCAGAACACCGGACACTTGCTCGTACACCCGTTGTATCACCGTTTTGCCTCCCAGCATGGCCAAGGGCTTGCCCGGGAAACGGGTAGACGCATAGCGTGCCGGGATGATTCCTATAAACTTCAACATGTTTCCAATGTATATACCTTATTATATAAGTCACTCCAGTTCCTTCAAGCCCCGCACGATGTAGTCGCGCTTCAGGTCCTCGGGCTTGTAGACAACAGCGTCGCACGACAGGAGGTCGATGTCGAGCCGCACAATCTCCCGCTGCTTTTCTTCCGGCAACCGCCCTGCCTCCCGCTCAATGGCTTTCAGCCTGGCCACAACCTCGCCCGCCCGGATGTCCGAGGTGAACCGGGCCACCTGGTTGGAGAAGAGTCCGGAATGCAGCAGAAACAGGGGTTGGGTCTCCTCCACCCGCGAGAAGCGGATGTTCGGGAAAAGTTTCCGCAAGCAGCGGCGTGCCAATGCCAGATTGGCGGTACGCTGGACATTGCTGCCGATGCATATCGTGTAGACCATCCTGTCAGTTGAACAAATCGTCCAATCCTTCGATTGGCTCATCCATCAAATAGTCCTTGTCGTCACCGTTGTCCTTGCAGGGGTCGTATCCTTCGGGCAGCTGGAAAGTCTCCGTCTCGTCGTAACCCAAGGTCTCGTCGGCATAGACTTTCACCATGTATTTGGCCCAGATGGGCAATGCCATTGAAGCACCCTGCCCGTAGTACATACGGTCGAAATGGATGTCGCGGTCCTCCCCGCCCACCCAACAGCCGGAAACCAGCGAAGGAGTGAATCCCATGAACCAGCCGTCGGAGTTGTAGTTGGTCGTGCCGGTCTTGCCGCCCATGTCGGCCTTCACACCCAGACGGCGCACGCGACCTCCCGTGCCCTCGTTGACCACGGCACGCAACATGACCAGCATTTTATAGGCGCTCGACACGCTGATGACTTCCTGCATATCGGGTGCAAAGGTCGCCAGCACGTTGCCTTCGTTGTCCTCTATGCGGCTGACAAACAGCGGTGCCACCCGGATGCCCCGGTTGGGGAAGGCCGTGTAGGCACTCACCATCTCGCCCACGGAAATCTCACAGGGACCCAGGCAAAGCGCAATGGAAGGGACAATGGCTTGGTTGCGTACCCCGAAACTGTGCAGCAGACGCTTCAGTTCGTAGGGGTTCAGCTTGCTCATCAGGCGGGCCGTAATCCAGTTGTCCGAATTGGCCAACCCCCACTTCAGGGTCACCATTTCTCCGTAGCGTTTGTTGTTCGCGTTGCGGGGAGTCCAGGGGATGCCGTTCTCATCGAATCCCCGGAACTCCACATGCTGCATTTCGTCGCAGGGGGAGAACCCGTTCTCCATCGCAAGGGTGTAGACGTAGGGCTTCATGGTAGACCCCACCTGCCTGCGGCCCACCATAGCCATGTCATATTTGAAGTAGTGGTGGTTCGGGCCGCCCACGTATGCTTTGACGTGACCGTTGCGCGGGTCCATCGACATGAACCCCGCCCGCAAGAAGAATTTGTAGTAACGGATGGAGTCCATAGGAGTCAGAACGGTATCTTTTTCACCCTCCCAACTGAACACCGACATTTCCTGGGGCACGTCGAAAGCCTTCCGGATTTCCTCGTCCGAAGCCCCGGCCTTCCGCATCGAGCGGTAGCGGTCGGACTGGCGTACAGACCGCCACAGGATTTCATCCACCTGCTCCTGGGTCAGCCGGAACGTATAGGGTGCTTTCGGTGCTCCTTTCTTTTCCTTGAAGAAATAGCCTTGCAGTTCCTTCAGGTGTTCGGTGACGGCCTCTTCCGCATACTGCTGCATTCGCGAGTTGATGGTGGTGTATATCTTCAGCCCGTCGGTGTACAGGTTGTACTTCGAGCCATCCTTTTTGCGGTTCTTCTCGCACCAGCCATACAGAGGATTGTTCTCCCAGTCGAGCGAGTCTTCGTAGAATTGCTGCATCTGCCAGCCCCGGTATTCGGAACGCACCGGCTTCTTCGCGTTCAGCACGCCACGGAGGTATTCGCGGAAGTAGGTGGCCAGTCCTTCGTTGTGATCCACCTTGTGGTAGTTCAGCTTCAGGGGCAGGCGTTGCAGCGAGTCGCATTCGGCAGCGGTGATGTAGCCCGCCTTCCGCATCTGGTCCAGCACCACGTTGCGCCGTCCGCGCGTGCGTTCGTTGTACCGTATGGGATTGTAGAGCGAGGGGTTCTTGCACATACCCACCAGCGTGGCTGCCTCTTCTATCTTCAGGGCGGCCGGTTCGCGACCGAAGTATGTGTTGGAAGCCGTCTTTACCCCCACGGCGTTGTTCAGGAAGTCAAACTTGTTGAGATACATAGTCAATATCTCTTCCTTGGTGTAGTAGCGTTCCAGCTTGACGGCTATCA
Organism: uncultured Bacteroides sp.; assembly: GCA_964413805.1. Taxonomy (GTDB): domain Bacteria; phylum Bacteroidota; class Bacteroidia; order Bacteroidales; family Bacteroidaceae; genus Bacteroides. The sequence goes on from CAYPUJ010000001.1 coordinate 30,031, forward strand.
CCCACTCGATGGGCTTCTGGAAGAGGCGTTCCGTCACGTTGCCCGCACCGGGCGAATACAGTTGCTTGGACAGCTGCTGCGTGATGGTGCTTCCGCCTCCCGCATTCTTCTGCATCAGTACGCCCCGCTTCAGCACGGCACGGAACAGCGCTTTGGCATCAATGCCCGAGTGATTGGCAAAACGCACGTCTTCCGTGGCTATCAGCGCACGGATGAGGTGCGGCGAAAGTTCCTCATAGCCCACATATACGCGGTTTTCCTTGCTGTAAGAGTACGTGCCCAGCACTTCCCCGTCTTCCGAGAATACTTCGGTCGCGAACTTATAGTTGGGGTTTTCCAGGTCCTCCACCGGGGGCATATAGCCTATCCAGCCTTTGGCTATGGCATAGAAAAGCAAGATGACTGCCGCCAGCAGTAAAATGACAAATCCCCACAAAATCTTAATGATGCCCTTTACCATCTGTCCTAAAATTCATGCAAATCAATCAATAACGGGACAAAGGTAAGGAATAAATCTTGTATGAACCACCGCATTTGCCCAAAATTAACCGCCCGGGGGTATTTTACCGGCTTTCCCCGGAAGCGGGCAGCGGTTCAATAGGCATTCTTCTCGCCACGGAACATATTGCCCACCGTCATGGCGAGGATGCGCAGATCGAACATGAAGGTCCAGTTCTCCACGTACCACAAGTCGCGGCGCACGCGCCCTTCCATCTGCGAAAGCTCTTTTGTCTCGCCACGGAAGCCCGTCACCTGCGCCCAGCCCGTGATGCCCGGCTTCACCAGGTGGCGCATCATGTACTTGTTGATGAGGCGGGAATACTCTTCCGTGTGCTTCAGCATGTGCGGACGGGGTCCCACGAGCGACATTTCACCCCGGAACACATTGATCATCTGCGGCAGTTCGTCGATGTTGGTCCTGCGCAGGAAGTCGCCGAAGCGGGTTTTGCGCGGGTCGTCTTTGGTGGCCTGCAGATTGTCGGCATCCTTGTTTACCTTCATGGAGCGGAACTTGTAGCACCAGAAGATTTTTCCGTTCTCACCGTTGCGCTCCTGCTTGAAAAACACGGGTCCCGGTGAAGTCAGTTTGATGACGGCTCCCACAATGATGTAAATGAAAGGAAAGAGAGTCACCAGGAACACCGAGGAGCAGAACAGGTCGAAGCTGCGTTTAGCCAGCCGGTTCATGGGCTTCTGCAAAGGTTCGCGCCGGATGGAAAGCACCGGCACCTCGCCGAACAGCGTCAGCTGCAAGCGGCGTTTCACGTAGTTGCGCACGTTGGGCACGCTGTAGAAACGAATCAGGTTGTTCTCGCAATAACGGATCAGCGTCAGCACATCTTTCCGGCAAGCCGAAGGCAGCCCGCAGTACACTTCCTGCACCGGGTGGGTGGCAAGCCATTCGCGGAGGTGCTGCATCTCGGTGTTGTACTGGGGAGAGGTGGGATAGCTGCCCTCCTCGTCGCCCGCGAAGAACCTGGCTTCCACCCGATAGCCGTAGCTCACGTCGCTCATCACACGGTGCAGTTCCTGCATGTTGTCGCCTCCTCCCACCAGCACCACCCGGCGGACGTTGATGCCACGCATGTATATCGACTTCATAAAACGGCGCAATCCTAACCGCCAACCCGTCAGCAGGGCACCGAACAGCACGTAGAAAAGTACCAGGGAAAAACGTGAAGCAATGCCCTGCTTCATCAACCCCAGCGCGGCGACGGACAGCACCAGGTGGAGTCCGAGTGTGCCCAACAAGCGGTTGACTATCTGTTCGGGCTGCACAAAGCGGTAGTGAAGGGAGATGCGGAAAATGGAAATGCAAGGCACGTAACACAGGTTGGTCACCACCCAATAGGCGGCCAGCGGGAAGTCGTCCATCTGCCACCAGAATCTATGGTAAAGGACTGCATATACCACCAACAACGAAACATTCAGCCACACAAAATCGCCAAAAACGGCCACATTACGCATAAATTCAGAACGTTCAGATGCAAATTCCTCCATAATCCATTTATAAATTATAGTAATAAGTTTTTTTTGTTTCGTTCACGGGGCCGCTGCTCTCCGGGCTGCCACCTGATTTTTTCCACACCTTGCCGGTCATTGCCTTCTTGCTTTTCCGGCTTCTGCCTGCCTCAACATTGCGGCCTGCAAATTTAATGCTCTTGATTTACCCCCCCCGATTAACACGATTTAACTTATTATTCATAGAAGATGGGCACAGTCCTCTTTCCTTACTCCATACAGCTTGCATACCGTCTCTTGCGTTTCTTTGTATTCTGCCTTTTTCAGTCCGGGACTGTCCCACAAAGAAAGATAAATCTTTTTACATAGGCAAATAAGTGTGTACAAAAAAACTCTTTCCGAACAGTCTTTTGACATAAATTGCACACGTCCTGTGCGGTTGCACAGGACGTGGCCGACGATACAAAACGTCAACAAAAGCAAAGAATTCCCTGTCGGAAGAAAACCGTTTCATGCCTTTTTGCTAACCAGACTTTGAAACGAAACCTTCCAAAACAAGCAGTGAGAGCCCTCTGCATTGTATAAATATCCGACAAATATTCATTCTTCTGCATACAATTGCGGTTTTTATCCGCTTTTATGCCTGAAAGGAGGGTGTACGGGACAGGTAAACCAGTTGCTCCGCACGTGCATCGTTCTGCTTCCGTGCCTGTATCCCGTTCGTGCCGTGCCTGCATCGGACAAGAGCGGTGCAGGTATCCGTTTTTTTCCGGACAAAAACAGAAGAAAAACAGCAGGCAAATCCCGTGTTTCGAATGTAAATATTTCGCTATCAAATTAAGGAACAAAAGAATACAGAAATCCGTTGCGAAAATCCCGGCCGCGTCTGTCCGTGGACGGAAACAAGCGATTCTCAGCCAACAGGATTATCAAAATGACAAATTGACAAACGCACCACACCGTCCGCCCTTCAGTGCGCGGAAGGCAGCAGAAGGGTACACAGGGCAGTGCGCAGCCGTTCCTTCACCTCGCCCATCGGGACTTCCCTGCCCAGTTCCCGCTGCAGGGAGGTGACACCCTTGTCTGTAAACCCACAAGGGTTGATGTGGCCGAAGTAACGCAAATCGGTATTCACGTTCAGTGCCAACCCGTGCATGGTCACGAAGCGGCTGCTCCGCACCCCGATGGCACACACTTTACGCGCACGGGGCGTGTTTCCTTCTATCCACACGCCGGTGGCGCGCTCCACGCGACCCGCTCCGATGCCGTAGGAGGAACAGACGGTCATGACGGCTTCTTCCAGCAGGTGAACGTAGGCTTTCAGTCCCAACCCGAAGTCCTCCAGGTTCAAAAGGGGATAGCACACCTGCTGCCCCGGCCCGTGGTAGGTGATGTCTCCGCCCCGGTCGATGTGATGGTAGGTGGCTCCCATGCGTCTGAGCTGCTCACCGGTGAGCAACATGTTCTGCTCCTTCCCGCTCCGCCCCAGGGTGTACACGTGCGGGTGTTCGCAGAACACAATCAGGTTCCTGCACGCTGTCCCTGCCTGCTTGGCACGGAGCAACTCTTCGAAATATGCGGCCTGCCTGCTCCAAGCCTCGGCATAGGCCACTTCTCCCCAGTCTGCAAATTCCAGTTTCATGGCGGCAAAGATATGCAAATCAGCCGGGAGGACACGGACGGAAAGTGAAGTTTTTTCTGCCGGCAGGGACGGGGATTTGCGTATCTTTACAGAAATCGGCGGCATTTTTGCATTATTTACAAGATTTCCCCTTCCCCTTCCCCTTGGATTCCGACGGGAATCTGTAACTTTGTTGCCAGTTAAATTACCTAACGGCCATGGATTTTCCACAAGTAGATTTACCCGTAGACATCATTGCCTGGACAGAAGTCACGGAAGAAATCCTCAACATCTACAAGCAATCGTGCCGTCTCAAGGCATGTATTTTCGCACTTTGCACCGAAGGCTCCATCACCGTGTCCATCAACCTGATTGATACCGAGGTAAAACAGGGAGACTTCGTCATGCTCCTGCCGGGCACCATCATCCAGTTCTACGAACAGAAAGAGAAAGTGCGGCTGTGCTTCATCGGCTTCTCGGAACACTGTGTCAACGGGGTGAACCTCATACGGTCAACGTTGCGCACTTTCTCCAACATACTGGAAACACCCGTCCTCACCCTGGAGCCTGCCACCCTGACCCACTACCAGCAGTACATGACCCTCGTCGCCAACATCACCGCCGGGTCTTACCTGGTGGACACGACTCTGGCCCAGAAGCTGCTGGACCTCATGCTGTATGTGACCAACAAGCTTTACAGCAAGCGTTCCCTCCCGGCAAAGAGCGACAAAAACCGGAAAAAGGACATCTACCGCAAGCTCATCCAGCTGGTGATTGAAAACTACGAGCAGGAGCGGCGGGTGCAATTCTATGCCGACCGGCTGGGCATCTCGCTGCAACACCTCAGCACCACAGTCAAACAGGTCACAGGAAAGAATGTGCTGGACATCATCGCCTACGTGGTCATCATGGACGTGAAGGCCAAGCTGAAGTCTACCGACATGACCATCCAGGAAATAGCCTACTCGCTCAACTTCCCCAATGCTTCCTTCTTCGGCAAGTATTTCAGAAGGCACGTAGGCATGAGTCCCCTGGAATACAGGAACAGCTGAGGAGAACGCTGCCCACTTATACCTTATAATATAGAGGAAACTGAAAAACGTACCGTATGCCTCTTCCCGCGACATCAGCACACACCGGATGCACAAACCACACGGAATCCGGCGGACGGAAGAAGACGGAAAGCCCTCTTTTATCAGGCTTTTTTCTGTAACGGAGAAACAGGCTTACGATTTGCACAAATAAACCATAGGAACATGATAAACTGAAAGCCGCTTGAAGATTATCCCTCACAAACTGAAAGCAGGCACAAAATAGCTGGAAAATGGGAACTAATAGTTGCGACATATAAGACAAAACGTCGTATATTTGCAACGAAATAAAACAAAAGGATATACTTACTCTAAACAACCAAGGCAAAATGACAACCACCCTGAGATTTACCAAGATGCACGGCGCGGGCAATGACTACATCTACGTGGACACAACCCGTTACCCCATCTCCCATCCGGAACAACTGTCTGTGGCATGGAGCGCACCCCACACGGGCATAGGCAGCGACGGACTGGTACTCATCGGCCGTTCGGACAAAGCAGACTTCAGTATGCGCATATTCAATGCCGACGGTTCGGAAGCCATGATGTGCGGCAATGCCAGCAGATGCATCGGTAAATACTTGTACGAATACGGGTTGACACAAAAGACGGAAATCGCGCTCGAAACGCTTTCGGGCATCAAACTGCTGCAACTTCACCTCCGGGGAGACAAGGTGGACACGGTGACGGTGGACATGGGACAACCCGCCCCCGAACCGGTGGACTACGACGGACAAGGCCCGAAGCCGATGCAGGAACAGCCCGTGACGGCTGCGGGACAGACGTTTGCAGGCACAGCGGTTTCTATGGGCAACCCGCACCTGGTGATTTTTGTGGACGACGTGAACAAGATAGACCTCCCCTCCATTGGCCCCGCCCTGGAACGGCACCCGTTCTTCCCCGGCCGCGTCAACGTGGAGTTTGCCCAGGTGCTGGGCGAAGGACGCATCCGGATGCGCGTGTGGGAACGAGGGTCGGGCATCACCCAGGCCTGTGGCACGGGAGCCTGCGCCACGGCTGTGGCCGCCGCCCTGACGGGACGGGCAGGCAGGAAGTCGGAAATCGTGATGGACGGGGGAACGCTCGTCATCGAATGGGACGAAAGCACACAACACGTGTACATGACGGGGGGAGCCACCCGCGTGTTCGACGGAGAAATAGAAGTGGATAGCGAATCTATATAACGCCAAGACAACAACAAAAGAACAACAGCAACACAACAACTTAAAACAACGATAAAGATATGGCATTAGTAAATGAACATTTTTTAAAGCTACCGGGCAGTTACCTGTTTTCGGACATAGCGAAGAAGGTCAACAGTTTCAAGGTAACCCATCCCAAGCAAGATATTATCCGCTTGGGCATCGGAGATGTCACCCGCCCGTTGCCACCTGTCTGCATCGAAGCGATGCACAAGGCGGTGGAGGAGATGTCGCACGAAGAGACTTTCCGGGGATACGGACCGGAACAGGGGTATGACTTCCTGATAGAAGCGATCCTCAAACATGACTACGCAGCGAGGGGCATCCACTTCAGTACGAGCGAGATCTTTGTGAACGACGGAGCCAAGAGCGACACGGGCAACATAGGAGACATCCTGCGGCACGATAACAGCGTGGGCGTGACAGACCCCATCTATCCGGTCTACATCGACAGCAACGTGATGTGCGGACGGGCCGGGACACTGGAAGAGGACGGCAAGTGGAGCAACGTGACCTACATGCCTTGCACGGAGGAGAACAACTTCATCCCGCAGATACCGGACAAGCGCATCGACATCGTTTACTTGTGCTACCCCAACAACCCGACAGGGACCACGCTGACCAAGGCCGAACTGAAGAAGTGGGTGGACTACGCACTGGAGAACGATACCCTAATTCTGTTTGACGCCGCTTATGAGGCTTTCATCCGCGAGAACGATGTGCCCCACTCCATCTACGAGATAAAGGGAGCCAAGAAATGTGCCATTGAGTTCCGCAGCTTCTCGAAAACAGCCGGATTCACCGGTGTGCGGTGCGGTTATACCGTGGTGCCCAAGGAACTGACCGCTGCCACGCTGAAAGGGGAACGCACCCCGCTGAACCCGCTCTGGAACCGGCGGCAATGCACCAAGTTCAACGGCACCAGCTACATCACCCAACGGGCGGCGGAAGCAATCTACACCCCGGAAGGGAAAGAACAGGTGAAAGCCAACATCGACTACTATATGAACAACGCCCGCATCATGAAAGAGGGACTGGAAGCAGCAGGGCTGAAGGTGTACGGCGGTGTCAACGCCCCCTACATCTGGCTGAAAACGCCGAAAGGCACCGGTTCGTGGCGGTTCTTCGAACAGATGTTGTACGAGACCGGCGTGGTGGGAACACCGGGCATGGGATTCGGTCCAAGCGGCGAGGGCTACATACGCCTCACGGCTTTCGGAAAACACGAAGACTGCGCCGAAGCCATGCAACGGATCAGGAAGTGGCTACAGTGACAAGGACGGTGCCCTGACGGGCACCACACCATAAAAAAACGGACTGACTGTCCGCAATTTTTCTAACTTAAACAAAAATGGATATGAAAACGAAAAACGTGAAGAAGGCGATAATGGCACTCGTGCTGTTATCTGTGGGAACCACCGCAATCAAGGCGCAAGACAAAGTGGAAGCCTCGGTGGGAGTAGATTTGGTCAGCGGTTACATCTGGCGCGGCCAAGACCTGGGAGGCGTAAGCCTGCAACCCGGTGTGTCGATTGCCTACAAAGGTTTCTCACTGGGAGCCTGGGGATCGGTGGGCGTCGAAGGCTCGGACACCAAGGAAATGGACCTGACCTTGGGTTACGCCACCGGAGGATTCAGCATCTCGGTCACTGACTATTGGTTCAACGGAGGCCCCGGCTATTTCCACTACAAAGCACACAACACGAGCCATGTGTATGAAGCGCAAGTGGGATATGACTTCGGACCCGTGGCCGTGAACTGGTTCACCAACTTCGCCGGCGACGACGGTGTGAACTCTGACGGTGACCGCGCTTATTCATCGTACATCTCGGTGGCAGCACCTTTCCGCCTCGGTGGTCTGGACTGGGAAGCCGAAGTAGGTGCCACACCCTGGAGAACAACTTTCTACGAAGCTAACGGATTTGCCGTGTGCAACATCAGTCTCAAGGCTGCAAAAGACATCAAAATCACAGATTCGTTCTCGCTCCCGCTGTTTGGACAAGTCGTCTGGAATCCACGCTCGGAAGGAGCTTACATAGTAGTAGGATTAAGTTTTTAAACAATAAAATAAATAAGGTATGAAAAAGATTGAAGCAATCATCCGCAAGTCTCGCTTTGAAGACGTGAAAGAAGCATTGCTTGCAGCAGACATCGAATGGTTCTCTTACTACGATGTGAGAGGCATCGGAAAATCAAGACAAGCCCGCATCTACCGGGGCATACTTTACGACACCAGCTCCATCGAGCGCATACTCGTTTCCATCGTAGTACGCGACAAGAATGTGGAAAAAACCGTGCAAGCCATCCTGCGGGCAGCGCAGACGGGAGAGATTGGCGACGGACGCATCTTTGTCATCCCCATCGAAGATGCCGTGCGCATCCGCACCGGAGAACGGGGTGACATTGCCCTCTACAACGCGGAACAGGAAAAATAAGCGCAGGGATAACAGCACACAACATAACAAATACAAGTACTAAACGAATAAAAAATTGAAGATTATGGATACACCTATATTAGACAGCGGCAACACCGCTTGGATCATGACAGCCTCTATCTTGGTTCTATTGATGAGCATTCCGGGCATCGCTTTGTTCTACGGCGGTCTGGTACGGCAGAAAAACATATTGAGCGTCATCATGCAGACGCTGTTCGTTGTCGGCGTAATCAGCATCCTCTGGGTGGCATTCGGCTACAGCTGGGCGTTTGGCACGGGATTCATGGAATCGGGCAATCCGCTGGGTGCCGTGATTGGCGGGTTTGACAAAGCTTTCCTGCATGGCATCTCCATCGACACACTGACATCGGGCAACATCCCCGAACTGACGTTCGTCATGTTCCAATGTATGTTTGCCATCATCACCCCGGCACTCATTCTGGGAGCCTTTGCCGAACGTATCAAGTTCTCGGGCTATGTGGTGTTCATCATCCTGTGGGCCATTCTGGCTTACTTCCCCATGGCACACTGGGTGTGGGGCGGCGGCTTCCTGCAAGAAATGGGTGCCATTGACTTCGCCGGAGGTACGGTGGTACACATCAACGCCGGTATTTCTGCCCTCGTCATGGCTATCCTGCTGGGCAAGCGCGAAGACTACCGCGTGGGACACCCCATCACACCGCACAACGTCACTTTCGTATTCATGGGAACCAGCTTCCTCTGGTTGGGTTGGTTCGGTTTCAACGCCGGTAGCGGACTGGCAGCCGACGGACTGGCAGCCAACGCCTTCATGGTGACTCACATTGCCACTGCGGTAGCTGCCGTGACATGGATGGTCATCGACTGGATCTTCAACAAGAAGCCTACCACGGTGGGTACCTGCACGGGTGCTGTAGCCGGACTGGTAGCCATCACGCCTGCTGCGGGCACGGTTGACTTGCTGGGAGCGTTCTTCATCGGCTTGATTACATCGATTGTCTGCTTCTTCATGGTGGCCGTCATCAAACCGAAGTTCAAGTATGACGATGCCCTCGACGCTTTCGGCGTACACGGCATAGGCGGTATCATCGGTTCCATCCTGACGGGCGTATTCGCCACACAATGCATCACCGGCGAAGGCGGAGAACAAGGCGCACTCTACGGAGACTGGCACCAGCTGGGAGTACAGGTTATTGCCACAATCGTATCGATCGTGTTCAGCGTGGTGGTTACATTCATCCTCTACAAAGTGGTAGATGCCACCATCGGTCTGCGGGTAGACAAGCGTGTGGAAGAAGAAGGACTGGATGTTTACGAACACGGGGAATCGGCCTACAACTGATAAACAAGTACACAAACTATATCTAGAACAGACATTATACCGAATAAGAATCTAGGGCACCGATAATCATAAGCCCTGTTTCTTATTCTGTATAAAATCTGATACAAACCCTAAAGAATGCATTACTTATAACAATAACAAATCAAAAGAATTATGTCTAAATTAAGATTCAGAGTGGTTGAGACGGCATTCCAGAAGAAGCCCGCCCCTGTAGCAGTTCCGACGGAACGTCCGTCAGAGTATTTCGCCAAGTATGTTTTCAACAAAGAGAAAATGTTCAAATACCTGCCGAGCAAGGTATATGAAAAACTGACAGATGTCATCGACAACGGTGCCCAGCTGGATCGTGACATCGCCGACGAAGTGGCTGCAGGCATGAAGAAATGGGCACTCGAAATGGGAGCCACTCACTACACGCACTGGTTCCACCCCCTGACCGAAGGAACTGCCGAGAAGCACGATGCCTTCATCGAACATGACGGCAAAGGCGGCGTAATGGAGGAATTCACCGGGAAACTGCTCGTGCAACAGGAACCGGACGCATCCAGCTTCCCCAACGGCGGCATCCGCAACACGTTTGAGGCACGCGGATATTCGGCATGGGATCCCTCGTCACCGGCATTCATCGTGGACGACACCCTGTGCATTCCCACCATCTTCATTGCCTACACGGGCGAATCGCTGGACTACAAGGCACCGCTGCTGAAAGCCCTCCGCGCCGTGGACAAGGCTGCCGTGGACGTATGCCACTACTTCAACCCGGAAGTGAAGAAGGTCTATTCTTACCTGGGCTGGGAACAGGAATATTTCCTGGTGGACGAAGGTCTGTATGCAGCCCGCCCTGACCTGCTGATGACGGGCCGCACGCTGGTGGGACACGACAGTGCCAAGAACCAGCAGCTGGAAGACCACTACTTCGGTGCCATTCCGCCGCGCGTGGCCGCTTTCATGAAGGATCTGGAGATTGAGGCACTGAAACTGGGCGTTCCCGTCAAGACTCGCCACAACGAGGTAGCCCCCAACCAGTTTGAATTGGCACCCGTATTCGAAGAATGCAACCTGGCCGTAGACCACAACATGCTCATCATGGCCCTGATGCGCAAGACGGCACGCAACCACGGCTTCCGCGTGCTGCTGCACGAGAAACCCTTCAAGGGCGTGAACGGCAGCGGCAAGCACAACAACTGGTCGCTGGGTACCGACACGGGCATCCTGCTCCACGCTCCCGGCAAACAGCCCGAAGAGAACCTGCGCTTCATCACCTTCGTGGTGAACACGCTGATGGCCGTCTACCGCCACAACGGATTGCTGAAGGCATCCATATCGAGCGCAACCAACGCACACCGTCTGGGAGCCAACGAGGCACCTCCCGCCATCATCTCTTCGTTCCTGGGCAAGCAATTGTCTCAAGTGTTGGAACACATCGAAGAGAGCACCAAGGACGATCTTATCAGCCTTGTCGGAAAGCAGGGCATGAAGCTGGACATCCCGCAGATTCCGGAGTTGCTCATCGACAACACCGACCGCAACCGCACTTCGCCCTTCGCCTTCACCGGCAACCGCTTCGAGTTCCGCGCCGTGGGTTCGGAAGCCAACTGTGCCAGCGCCATGATTGCCCTGAACACGGCCCTCGCCGAACAGTTGATTGACTTCAAGCACGATGTAGACGAACTGATTGAAAAGGGTGAACCCAAGATTTCGGCCATCCTCGATGTCATCCGCAAATACATCAAGATTTGCAAGCCTATCCACTTCGACGGCAACGGCTACAGCGACGAATGGAAAGAAGAGGCCGCACGCCGTGGACTGGACTGCGAAACCAGCGTGCCTGTCATCTTCGACAACTACCTGAAAGAGGAGAGCATCCGGATGTTCGAAGCAACCGGTGTCATGACCCGGAAGGAACTGGAAGCCCGCAACGAAGTGAAGTGGGAGACGTACACCAAGAAGATACAAATCGAGGCCCGCGTGCTGGGCGACCTGGCCATGAACCACATCATCCCCGTGGCTACCCAGTATCAGACGGTGCTCATCGACAACGTGTACAAGCTGAAAGAACTGTTCCCCGCCGACAAAGCCGCACAGCTCTCCGCCAAGAACCTGGAGCTCATCGAGGAAATCTCCGGCCGCACCGCTTTCATCAAAGAGCACGTCGATGCCATGATCGAAGCCCGCAAGGTGGCCAACAAGATAACATGCGAACGCAGCAAAGCCATCGCCTACCACGACACCATCGTGCCCGCTATGGAGGAGATACGCTACCACATCGACAAACTGGAACTGATTGTGGACAACCGCATGTGGACCTTGCCCAAATACAGAGAGCTACTGTTCATCAGATAAAAGAATATACCCTATCCAAAGGTCTATTTCTTTTGTTGGTTGTTTTAAGTTTGCAGAGGGGGAATTGCCGGGAGGTAGTTCTCCCTCCTTTTTTTGTGCCGGGGAGTCGGAGGCTGCACCGCTGCTTTCCCTCGGTAGCTACCGAGACACTCCCTTGGTAGCTACCGAGGCA
>CAYPUJ010000001.1:42280-113506 GCA_964413805.1 uncultured Bacteroides sp.
ACCGCTGCTTTCCCTCGGTAGCTACCGAGACACTCCCTTGGTAGCTACCGAGGCAAACCCTTGGTAGCTACCGGGGGAAAAACAAAGTAGCAAGGATGGATATGCGGCTGCCTGTCACACCAGCCTGTTCGTCGCCGGATCCGGGAATACCACCGTCGGCTTGAATGTCTTGGCCTCCTCGAAGTCCATCAGCGCGTAAGACATGATGATGATGATGTCGTCCGGCTGAACCTTGCGTGCGGCGGCACCGTTCAGACAGATGCAACCAGAACCCCGTTCACCTTTTATAATATAGGTTTCGAAACGCTCGCCGTTGTTGTTGTCCACAATGGCCACTTTCTCGCCGGCAATCATGTTGGCGGCATCCAGCAAGTCTTCGTCAATGGTGATGCTGCCCATGTAGTTGAGATTGGCCTCGGTGACGCGGGCACAGTGGATTTTCGATTTCAATACTTCAATCAACATGCTTTTTCCTTGTATTTAATGTTGTCTATCAGGCGCACCTCACCACAGAATACGGTGATGCAGCCCACAGGATAGTCCGTGTCCGCCCAGTCGGCAATGGATTGCAGGCTGTTGCCATCGACCAGTTCAAAGTATTCCAGACGCAGCCCGGGCGCGGCAGCCAGGCAGTCCTCCACAAACTGTTTCGTTTCGGCTACGGTGTGCGTCCCGGCGTAATCGCGGCTTGCAAACAAGGTTTTCGATATTTGCAACGCCTGCCTGCGCTGTTCGGCCGAGAGGCGGGCGTTGCGGCTACTCAGGGCCAGGCCGTCCGCTTCGCGCACGATGGGGCAGCCCACCACCTCCACACGAAGGTGCAGCCGGCGCACCATCTCACGCACAATGGCCAACTGCTGGAAGTCCTTCTCGCCGAAGTAGGCGCGATCGGGCTTCACGATGTCAAACAGCTTGCTCACCACCTGACAGACACCGTTGAAGTGCCCGGGACGGTACTTGCCTTCCATCACCGTGTCCAACGGAGGATAGCTGAAGTACCGCGTATCGGGCACGGGGTACATTTCTTCCACCGAAGGCGCGAAGGCAAACGATACGCCACAGGCAGCAAGCAAGGCGCAGTCGGCATCGAGGGTACGGGGATATTTCTCCAAATCAGTAGGATCATTGAATTGTGTGGGATTGACAAACACGCTCACCACAGTGATATCATTCCCGGCCACGCAACGCTTCACCAACGAAACATGACCGTCATGCAAAGCACCCATCGTAGGCACCAGTCCCACCGTCTTTCCCTGGGTGCGCAATGCAGCCAAGGCTGTCTGCAAAGCACTGATAGTATGTACTATTTCCATCTTTGATTGGTTATAAAAACTCTCTGTTGTTTGAAAACGCGGTGCAAAATAAGCCATAATTTATCAGATAAAGAAGAAAACGTCCGAATTAATGCAAAAGTTTTCACGCGGAGAGCTTTACGGGTGATTTATAGGGTCTTTAGACATAGCCGGTTAACAAAACATAAGGATTTATAACCCACGGCGAAAAGATAGCGTGCATGATTTTTTTGTAACTTTGCGCAATAATTCGGAGAACATTGTTTTATTATCATGACAAAGGCGAACAAGGTTTTATTTATCACACAAGAAATTACTCCTTACGTACCGGATTCCGAGATGGCAGCTGTCGGCAGAAGTCTGCCCCAGGCCATACAGGAGAAAGGACGGGAAATCCGCACCTTCATGCCCAAATGGGGAAACATCAATGAACGCAGGAACCAGCTGCACGAGGTGATACGGCTGTCGGGCATGAACCTCATCATCGATGACACCGACCACCCCCTTATCATCAAGGTAGCCTCCATCCAGGCTGCACGCATGCAGGTCTACTTCATAGACAATGACGATTACTTCCAGAACAGGTTGCAAATCACCGACGAGAACGGAGTGGAATATGAAGACAACGACGACCGCACCATTTTCTATGCCCGTGGCGTGCTGGAGACGGTGAAGAAACTGCGGTGGTGTCCCGACATCATCCATTGCCAAGGCTGGATGAGTGCATTGGCTCCGCTCTACATCAAGAAAGCCTACAAGGACGAACCTTCTTTCAGAAACTCGAAGGTGATTTTCTCGCTGTTTGAATCAGACTTCAAACAGGCTTTTCGTGCTGACTTCACCAACAGGCTGATGCTGAAAGGCGTGGCCAAAAAGGACATGGCCGGCCTGAAGAATCCCGTCACCTATGCCTCTTTGTGCAAGCTGGCCATCAGCTTCTCGGACGGCATTATCCTGCACAGCGAACACGTGGACGAAGAAGTGGCAGATTATGCACGACAGAGCGGAAAGCCGGTGCTGGAACATCAGCCCTCCGAACTGTTTGCCGACGCTTGCAACGACTTCTACGAGCAAGTGTGGGAGGCCGGACAATCTTGACCTAATCACTTAACTTAATTACTTGACATATTTTATGAAAGCAAAACACCTGGGAGTGTTGTTCCTGACACTCCTGATTTCTTTTGGGTGTGAAGACACCACCGGCACGCTCGGACTGGAGATGTTGCCCACGTCGGACGGTTTGTCTGCACACACTATCACATTCGACGTAGTAACCCGTTCGGTACAGGCGGAAAACATTTACTCACGCACAAGCACAGGCTACGTCGGTAAGTTTACAGACCCGGAATTCGGATATTACGAATCGAGTTTCATCAGTGAACTGAACTGTACGGACAACTTCACATTTCCGGAGGTCTATACCGAAACCGAGTGGGACGAAGACGGCAACGCCACCGCCGCCACCGGAGAAATCGTGAACGATTCGGTGCTGTCGGTGGTGCTGGCCATGTATTATACCACCTGGTATGGCGACTCGCTGAACGCATGCCGCATGAGCGTGTATCAGCTGAACGACGAATGGCTGAATGCCCGCACCGACACACGCAATTACCGTTACACCAACCTGGATGTGTCCAAGTATTATAACACGGACGACCTGTTGGGACGAAAAGCCTATACGGCTTATGATGCTTCCGTGCCCGACTCGGTGCGGACGGCCACCGACTCGTATGGCTACAGCACCTTTTCTCCCAATGTCACTCTCGTTCTGGACAGTGAGATAGGCAACCGCATCCTGCAGTTGAACCGGGCATACGAACGGGGCGAGAACGACTATTTCGACAATGCAGACAAGTTCATCGAAAACGTCTTTCCCGGAGTATATGTCACAAGCGATTACGGAGACGGGACCATTCTTTACATCACACAGATAACGATGCAAATGCAGTTCTATCTCTACGCCGTGGACGAAGACACCGGTGTCAAGCTGACGAAGGAAGTCACCGATGACAGCGGGGAAGCCGGCAGCGACTCGACATACTACGGATGGCAGACTTTCTTTGCCTCGACCAAAGAGGTCATTCAGTCCAACCGGTTCACCAATTCCGAACTGTTGGAAGAGAAGGTGAATGAAACGGGGTGGACATATCTCAAGTCGCCTGCGGGTATTTTCACAGAAGCCACATTGCCCTACGATGAAATCTACGAGACGCTGGCCAATGACACCATCAATGCCGTTCAGCTGACTTTCACGAACTACCGGCAGGAGAGCACTTACGAATTCAGCATGAGTGCCCCCGAGAATGTGCTGTTGCTGCGCAAACAAGAGGTAGACGATTTCTTCGAAGACAACCAGGTGACGGACAACATAACGTCCTACACAGTGTCGCATAACGCCAGTGCCACAAACCAATATGTATTCAGCAACATCGCCCGCCTGGTGACGACCTGCATCAACGAGAAAAAAGCAGCCAAGGAGGAAGCTGGCAGCGACTGGGACGAAGAAGCCTGGGAAGCTGAAAATCCGGATTGGGACAAGGTGTGGCTGATTCCGGTGTCAATCACCTACGACACGAGCAGTTCTTCCACCTCCATTGTCGGCATTCAGCACGACCTGGAACCCAGCTATGCCAAGCTGAAAGGGGGACCGGAAACGGACGGCACGGGACAAGCAGCCAACCCTCTGACGTTGGAAGTGACCTACACTACCTTTGACAACTGATTCGAACATTTTCCTCCTGCCCGGCAGAACAGACCCGTTCTCCGGGCAAGTGAAATAAAGCAATCATTCTACAAACATTTAGCCCCCTTCTTTCCTGCTACGGAAGAAGGGGGCTATCTTTCTAAAGACCGGATTTCCTTGCCGAAGAAGAGCTACTGGGCAGCTTTTTTCGTTCTTCCCCGTCTGCCCGGTGTTTTAGGCGCATCGCCTGCAGCGGCCTTGGCTTCTTCTTTCTCCAGTTTGGCCAGTGCCTTGTTCAGTTCTTTGTGCAACTCTTCAATTTCGATACCCTGGTTCTTGATGGTGGTGAGCAAGGCATTCAACTCTTCGTTCTCAATTTCCACCGGATAGAGCGAGTCAACCCGTTTGATGAAGTCGCCCAGAATGTTCATGTAGTTGGTGAAGGCATCGTAAGGAGACTCATATATACCCCGGTTCAGCCCCACACCGCTGTTCTTGGTAGTCATGAAACGGAAATTGTTGCTGGCCTGCAAATAGTCCCAATCCTGCTTGATGCGGCGGTCGTCGCACATGTGTACGCGGTCGGCCACACTGTACAGCTTGTTGAAAGCCTCGCGTTGCATCGCGTTACCCAGCCAGCAGCTGGTGTCGCGTTCTTCGTCCACCCACGACATGGGGTAAGGCACATCCAGCTGCGACACCGATTTCAGCTTGGTCACTATTTCGCTCGGCGTGGAGAAGGTGATGCCTTTCTCCTTTGCACAGACGGGCAATGCCTTCAAGAACTCCAGGATGTTGGACGAGAGGGGCTGCGAAATGCCCAGCGCACAAAGTTCCATGAATATGTTGACCACCTGTTCTTCCTGGGGCAGTGCGTCAATCCAGCCAATGTAGCGGTCGGCAAAGAGCGGGAACTCGTTCCATTCGGAGTTGGAGAAGCGCAGGCTGATGTCGTCGGACAGCTTGTAATCGCGCAGCAGCAGCTTCAGGTTCGGGTTCATGTTGCAGTGGTAGACATAGTGCGGACTCTTCCAGCCCAGCACATGCTTGGCTCCTTCGGTCAGCATCCCCTTGAAGCCCATGCCTGCCACGATGGCACCGATTTCGTCGCTGTATATCAGGCTGGAGTTGCGGAACACCTTGGGGGTCTTACCGAACATCTGCTTCATCTTTTCACTTTGGCGCATCACTTCTTCCTTGAAGCAGTCCTCGTTGGCCAAGGAAGAAAGGCCGTGCGAGTAAGGCTCTGCCAGAAATTCGCAGCAACCCGTGTCGTTCAGCTGGTGCAGGAGGTCGATGACAGCCGGTGCGTGGATTTCCAGTTGTTCCAAGGCCACTCCCGAAACGGACAGTGCCACCTTGAACGCCCCTTCCGACTTCTTTACCATGTCAATCAGTGTGCTCAGTGCCGGGATATAGGAACGTTCGGCCACGTCGTTGATGCTGGTCTCGTTGGCATAGTCATCATAGTAGTAATGGTCCTGCCCGATTTCAAAGAAACGGTAGCGTTTCAGGTGGATAATCTGGTGTATCTCGAAATAAAGACAAATTGTTCTCATTGCTAAATGTTGTTGTTTGATTAGTTACCATAGTTTCTTAACACATTCTCGTAGAGGCCACGTATCCGTCCTGCCACTTTTTCCCAGGTGATACCGTCCACCTCTTTCTTGCCTTCTTCCTGCAAGTACCGGAAAAGCGACTGGTTGGTGCAAATGGAATGGATGGCATCGGCCATGGCATGAATGTCCCAATAGTCGGTCTTGATGACCTTGTCGAGTATTTCCCCGCACCCCGACTGCTTGGAGATGATGGAGGGGGTGCCGCATTGCATGGCTTCCAACGGTGCAATGCCAAAAGGCTCGGACACGGAGGGCATCACAAAAACATCGCTGTCCTTGTACACCTCATACACCTGCTTGCCTTTCATGAATCCCGGGAAATGGAAGCGGTCGGCAATGCCCCGTTCAGCCGCCAGGTTGATCATGGCATCCAGCATGTCGCCCGACCCGGCCATCACAAAGCGGATGTTGCGCGTGCGTCTCAACACCATTGCAGCGGCCTCCACAAAGTATTCCGGCCCTTTCTGCATGGTGATGCGCCCCAGGAAGGTCACAATCTTTTCCTTGGAATGATCGGGGCGCGGAATGGCCTGATACTCCTCAGAGAGCGGGTAGACAGCGTTGTGTACGGCAAAGACCTTGCGCGGATCCTGGTGATATTCATTGATGACCGTGCGGCGCGTCAGTTCGGACACGCACATGATGCAGTCGGCATAGTCCATACCGTTCTTTTCGATGCCATACACGGTAGGATTCACCTTGCCGCGCGAGCGGTCGAAGTCGGTGGCGTGCACATGGATGCAGAGCGGACGTCCGCTCACCAGCTTGGCATGAACGCCGGCGGGATAGGTCAGCCAGTCGTGGGCATGGATAATGTCAAACTGCTGTTGCCTTGCCACCACCCCTGCGATGACGGAGAAATTGTTGATTTCGTCGTGAAGGTTGGAGGGGTAGCCTCCGGCGAACTCCATGCACCCCAAGTCGTTGACGTGCATGTACGAAAAATCGGCATAAATGTGATTGCGCAGGTCGTAATAGAGTTCCGGTGTCATGGTACCCGTCAGGCGGGACTTCACATAGTCGTAGTTGACATCGTGCCACACGATGGGCACCTGGTTCATGCCGATGACATTCAGGAACCTTTCTTCATCGCCCGTGGGTTTGGGCATACAGAAAGTGGTCTCCACGTCGCCTTGCGTACTCAGGCCCTTGGTGATTCCATACGATGCGACCGCCAGGCCGCCATATATCTTGGGAGGAAATTCCCATCCGAACATTAAAACTTTCATCTTCTTGCCTCCTCCTCTTTATATACATTGTCATATTTGGCCATTACTTTCAGAATGCGCAGGATTTCGGCCACGTTCATGGCAAACGAAACAGCCCCCCTCCCCTTGAACGGCGGGTTGCCGTCGAACAGTTCGGGCAGTGCGCCGATGCAGTGGCAGGTCATTTCGTCCTCCATGCCAATGAGCGAACGCTCCACAAACGAGAGGCCGCTCGTCTTGTAGATGCGCAGGTAGGCTTCCATGTAGAACCCCATCAGCCACGGCCAGGCCGTGCCCTGGTGATAGGCATAGTCGCGTTGAGCCTGGCTGCCTACATAGTTCGGGTTGTAGCCGCCGCTCTTGGGGCTGAGGGTGCGCAGTCCCTTGGGGGTCAGCAGTTCTTTTGTCACAATGTCGAGCACCTGCTTCCGCTGGGCACGGTCCAACGGGGAATAGTCGAAAGCGGCGGCGAAAATCATGTTCGGACGCACGCTCCAGTCCATCATGTAGCCGTCCACGTAATCGAACAGATAGCCATACTCGTTGCGGAACACTTCCACAAACGATTTGCCCGTTATTTCGGCCTGCGCATCCAGCGCATCGGCCAGTTCATTGTTGCCGCCTTCGCGCTCCAGGTCGGCCACGAAACGCAGGGCGTTGTACCACAAGGCATTCACCTCGACGATGTAGCCCGTGCGCGGAATGACCGGATGGCCGTTGGCGGTGGAGTTCATCCAAGTCACGGCCTTGTCCCTGCCGTTGGCGTAGAGCAGCCCGTTGTCGTGCAGGAACAGGTTGTCGTGCTGGCGGTTGCGGATGTAGTCCATGATATCTTCCAGCAACTTGCCGTACCGTTGGCGACACTCCTCGCGCGAGACAGCCTTGGCATATTGTTGCAAGGTCCACACCGCCCACAGCAGGACATCGGGGTGTTCCATTTCGTAAATCTTGTAAGTGTAGGGTTCACCGTTGATGAACTGGTAGATGGCTTTCCCGGCCGTCTTCATCACGTCCTCAAATTCGCTGCGCTCGTCCACGGCCAACGTGAGTCCCGGCAGGGACACAAACAGGTCGCGTGCCCGGCATTTGAACCACGGGTAACCGGCCAGTATATAGTGCTCATCGCCCTGCTTGTTGTGAAACTGGTGTGCGGAGTTCTTCAGGCAGTGGTAGAAGCTGTCGCGCGGGGTGCGGTCGGCCACTTCCGCCTCGAACACCTGCTTCAGCCTGCGGGGAGAGGTTTCGGATATGCCGGCAGAGAACACGATGCTCTCCCCCTTCTTGATGTCCACCTCGAAGTAACCCGGCACGTAGAGGTCTTCGTTGAAGTCGTAGCCACGTTCCTGCTCTTTGGAGTACTCGATGCCCCGATACCAGTCGGGCTGGAAGTGGAACTCGTTTTTCTTGTTCAGCTGCATGTAGAGTTCGGGGTAGCCGGGATACATGCACGTCTTGATGCCGTTCTCCACCAGCTGGTAGTCGCGGCTGGCCTGGGCATTCTCATGCGTGTACTCGCGCACGCTGCGGAAAGCGAGGAAAGGGTGAAAACGGAGTGTCGTTGCCGAATGGGCATCTACCAAGGTATAACGAATCAGAATCCGATTCTCGTGGTGCACGAAAATCTTTTCTTTCCGGAGGATGACACCTCCCACACGGTAAGTCGTAGCCGGGATACGTTCGCAGTCAAACTCACGGATGTACTTATGCCCGTTCGGGCTATAGTGATTTCCTTGGTATTTGTGCAAACCCAGGTTAAACTCTGCACCGTGCTGAATTACTGTCTCATCCAATGAAGAAAGCAACACGTGGTTCTCATCGTCCAGATTCGGAACCGGAATCACCAGCAAGCCATGATATTTGCGTGTGTTGCAATCTACAATTGTTGTACAATGATAGGCTCCCGACTTGTTCGTCCTCAGAATCTCCCTTGGCAAAGATTCCTGCAGATTGATCATCAGGGTCTTGTCAAATCGTAAATAACTCATAGTTGTGCATCATTTTAAAGGTTACATTTTCAGGTTGCATTGTCTACATATTGAGTAGCAATGCCCAAAAGTACAAATTAAAGCCTACACTTAAAATAAAAATACAGTTTTTTTTCGGCTTTCAGTCAAATAATGAGTAGTATTGCACAAGAATCGCAAATATCCGGCCGAAATGAAATCAGAAAACCGCAGAATGCTTTTGGCGGCAATTCCCCCGCTGCTTCTTTTGTTCATCCTCTACTGCCTGAAGTTCCTGGAAACGGGCATGGGGTGGAGTTTCGCCTCCTGGGGCATTTATCCGAGACAGGTGCGCGGCATGACCGGCATCCTGACCGCCCCGCTGGTGCACGCCGGTTTTTCCCACCTGCTGGGCAACACAGTTCCCCTGTTTTTCCTGTCCTGGTGCCTCTTCTACTTCTACCGGCAAATCTCCTTGTCCATCTATGCCGCACTCTGGGTGGGGTGCGGGCTGCTGACCTTCTTTTTCGGCAAGCCCGGTTGGCATATCGGTGCCAGCGGACTGGTCTACGGCCTGGCTTTCTTCCTCTTCTTCAGCGGCGTGTTGCGGAAACATGTCCCGCTCATGGCCATTTCACTGCTGGTGACTTTCCTGTATGGCAGCATCGTGTGGAACATGTTCCCCCAGTTTGCCAAAGCCACCACCTCCTGGGAAGGACACCTTGGCGGTGCCATTGCGGGTACGTTCTGCTCCGTCCTCTTCATGCGCCACGGTCCCCAATGCCCCGACCCTTTTACCGACGAAGCCGATGGGGAGGACGAGACAGACGGGGAGGACAACAATGCCGACAGCCCTGCCAACGAATCTTCCGGCAAGCCGGACTCCCCATGAAAATGATACGCATACCCCATTTGCTCCGTGCCTGTACCGCCCGTGTTCCGTGCCTGTATCGCTCATGTTCCGTACCTGTATCGCTCACGCTCCGTACCTGTACCGTTCACGCTCCGTGCTGCATCCCGCAAACAGGCTTCGAAGAGGGCTATCCGGACGTATTTTCTAAGAAAAGATAAAAAACACAAAAAGCGGCTTGCGATTATGAAAACGGAAGTCGATTATGACTACATTTGCTTATAAACAGAAATGATTTTTATGGACACAATGTTTGATACCCTATTGCAACTTCCCCTTTTCCAGGGACTGACACAGGAAGACTTCACCAGCATCATCGAGAAGGTCAAATTGCATTTCACCAAGTACAAAGCGGACGAAATCATCCTGGAGGCAGGGCAACCCTGCGATCAGTTGTTCTTTCTGCTGAAAGGCGAAATAGCAGCCACTACTACCCCGCCCCACCACATCTACACCTTGACGGAATATTTCCAGGCACCCTACCTTGTGGAGCCGCAATCCATGTTCGGCATGAACACCACCCACGCAACCACCTACACGGCGCATACCGAAGCGCACACGGTGAACGTGAGCAAGGCTGCCGTCCTGAACGAACTTTTCAAGTACGAGATATTCCGGCTGAACTACCTGAACATCATCAGCAACCGGGTGCAGGTGTCCAACAACCGCCTTTGGGACAAACCCGTGGACGACCTCGAAAACCGCATCCACGCTTTCATTCTGACGCATGTGGAGCGTCAGGAAGGTGAGAAAATACTGAAGATAAAGATGGAGGACCTGGCACGGTACGTACACGACACCCGCCTGAACGTGTCGAAAGCGTTGAACAAAATGCAGGATAGCGGCATCGTAAAACTGCAGCGGGGAGGAATCATCGTAACAGACGCACGGCTGCTGTCTTATTAAAGAAGTGCACAAGCCATTTTCCCTTCCACACACACTGCGCACTCTCTTTTTTCTACATTCGCCCCACATTTTTCCATACACGAAAAAGGATGCAAACCGGTTGATTCACATCGACCGACCTGCATCCCAGCAAAATAGTAAAGTCTGTATTTCAATCAGAATTGGAAGAATCTCTTGGCATTGTAATAGCTGATGTCTTCAATCATTTGGTTGACACGTTCCATTTCAGCCACGGGAATCTCTCCGTTCTCCACGTCTTTTCCTACCAGGTTGCACAGGGTACGACGGAAATATTCGTGGCGGGGATAGGACAAGAACGAACGCGAATCGGTCAACATACCCACAAAGCGGCTCAACAGGCCGAGTACGGACAAGGCATTCATCTGCTTTTCCATACCGTCCTTCTGGTCGAGGAACCACCATCCGGAACCGAACTGAATCTTACCGGGAACGGAACCATCCTGGAAGTTGCCAAGCATAGTGGCAATCACCTCATTGGCACAAGGATTTAAGTTGTAAAGGATGGTTTTGGTCAGCTTGCCGGCCGAGTTCAGACGATCCAGGAACTTGGCAAGCGACTTGGCCGTATTGAACTCGCCAATGGAGTCGAAGCCCGTATCGGGTCCCAGCAGTTCGAACATCTTGCTGTTGTTGTTGCGGATGGCACCGTAGTGGAACTGTTGCGTCCAACCCTTCTCCCAGTCCATTTCGGCAAAGACAACCAGCATGGCCGACTTGAATTTCAGGATTTCCTCTGTCGTCAGTTGCGTTCCGCCATACACCTTATTAAATATAGCACAGATTTCAGCATCGGTATAATCTTCTGCATAGAACTCCTCGATGCCGTGGTCGGACAGGCGGCATCCTTGCTCCGCAAAGAAGTCGTGGCGTTTGCGCAAGGCATCAACCATGTCGTTAAAGCAGGAGATGTTCACACCGCTCACTTGTGCCAGTTTCTCCACATAAGCACGATAGTCCGCAGGAACTTCCACCGCCATCGCCTTATCCGGACGCCAGGTTGGCAACATCTTGATTTCAAATCCGCTTTCGCGGGTCTGGATGTGGTATTCCAGGGAGTCAACCGGGTCATCCGTCGTGCACACCACTTCCACATGGTAGCGGCGCATCATGCCACGTGCCGAATATTCGGGCTGTTTCAGCTTCTCGTTGCATTCATCGTATATCTCACGGGCTGTTTTCGGGTTCAGAATCTTCGTAATCCCGAAGGCCGTTTTCAGTTCCAGGTGTGTCCAATGGTACAGCGGATTACGCAATGTATAAGGAACGGTTTCCGCCCATTTCTCAAACTTTTCCCAATCGGTCGTGTCTTTGCCGGTACAGAAGCGTTCGTCAACCCCGTTGGTACGCATGGCACGCCACTTGTAATGGTCGCCTCCCAACCAGATTTCGGTCAACGACCTGAATTGATAGTCGTCTGCCACCATTTGGGGAATCAAGTGACAATGATAGTCAATAATCGGCATCTTAGCCGCATGTTCATGATACAACTTCTGTGCAGTCTCTGTCTGCAACAGGAAGTTTTCATCCATAAAGTTTTTCATTCTTTTGTCCTTTTATGTATACCTAAAATTTACTTCGTGCTACGGCTTATATATACCACTGATTATAAATGAGTAATATGTATTCTTTGTTTTGTATTTATTAACCGTTATCGAACACAAAAGTAGATATTTTACTTGGAGAAGCAAAATAATTCGTATCTTTGCGGTAACGAATTTATAATATTTAAGTTTTGAACCTTTGTGCTCCGGACAAAGCTGATATGGAAAATAAAAATCACACAATCAAAGACATTGCACGCATGGCAGGTGTATCTGCCGGCACGGTGGATCGTGTGCTGCACAATCGGGGAGATGTATCGAAAGCAAGCAGAGAAAAGGTTCAGAAAGTACTCGAACAGATTGATTACCATCCGAACATGTTCGCCATCGGACTGGCTGCCAAGAAACGCTACCGCATCGTCTGTATCATTCCACACCATGCCGAAAACGACTACTGGTATGCCGTGACATCCGGTATCAAGCGGGCAGCAGAAGAGGTACGCCCGTTCAACGTCACCATTGATTTCCTGTTTTACAGCCACGCCGACAAGCCATCGTACAACAAAGCCTGCGAACAAGCAACCCACGAAAAAAAGACAGATGCGGTGCTGGTAGCCCCTAACTTCCACGAAGAAACCATCAGGCTGACCACCTATCTGGAGGGCAAAGGCATCCCCTATCTTTTCATCGACTTCAACATCGAACAGACCCACGCACTGTGCTACATCGGGCAGGACTCACGCATCAGCGGATACATGGCAGCAAAGATACTCATGCGCGAATACAAGCAAGGCGAAGAAGTGGTGCTGTTTCTCGGCAATCAGAAAGACAATCCGGCGGAAATACAAATGAGACGCCGCGTGGAGGGCTTTATGAAATACGTCAGAACAGTCTATGGGGAAGCCACGATTTACGATGTCGTCATACAAAAAGACAATGCCGCAGCCAACCGGCAACTGCTGGACGATTTTTTCCGGGCACATCCGCAAGCCAGGCTGGGGGCAGCATTCAACTCGCGCGTCTACCAGATAGCCGAATACCTGCATACTTCCAACCACCGGATGAAGCAACTGATTGGTTACGACCTTTTGCAGAAGAACGTGGCTTACCTGAAATCCGGCGAGGTCGGCATCCTCATCGGGCAACGTCCCGGTCTGCAAGGATACTGCGGCATAAAGACACTGTGCAACCATGTTGTTTTCAAGAAAACGGTAAGCCCTGTGCGCTACATGCCCATCGACATACTGGTCAAAGAAAACATTGATTTCTATTTTGAATTTGAATCCTAAAAAACATATCACCAAAACATCAATTATTTATTCTTTAAAAATGAAAGCATTAAACAAACTGACGGCTCCCAAGTCCGTTGCTCCTGAAAGGATTATCCAGTTCGGTGAAGGAAACTTCCTCCGTGCATTCGTTGACTGGATTGTTTACAACATGAACCAAAAGACCGACTTCAACAGCAGTGTAGTCGTGGTGCAGCCCATCGGCGGAGGCATGGTAGACCTGCTGAACGGCCAGGACTGCCTTTACCACGTCAACCTGCAAGGACGGTTGAACGGTGAAGCCGTGAACACCCTGACGCGCATCGACTGCATCAGCCGTGCCCTCAGCCCTTACACGCAAAACGCTGCCTTCATGGCACTGGCCGACCAGCCGGAAATGCGCTTCGTCATTTCCAACACCACCGAAGCCGGCATTGCCTTCGACCCCAACTGCAAGTTTACCGACGCCCCCGCTGCTTCCTATCCCGGCAAGCTGACCCAGCTCCTGTACCGCCGCTTCAAGACATTCAATGGCGACAAGACCAAAGGTCTCATCATCATGCCGTGCGAACTGATTTTCCTGAACGGACATCACTTGAAAGAGTGCATCTACCAGTACATTGAGTTGTGGAAAGAAGATTTGGGTGCAGACTACGAGATGTTCAAAACGTGGTTCACCAAATACTGCTACGTGTGCGCCACCCTCGTGGACCGCATCGTACCGGGCTTCCCACGCAAGGAAATCGCACAAATCCAGGAAAAAATCTGCTATGCCGACAACCTTGTGGTGCAGGCAGAGATTTTCCACTTATGGGTCATCGAAGCTGCCGAGAACCTCTCATTGAGCCAACTGGCAGAAGAGTTCCCTGCTGACAAAGCCGGACTGAACGTGCTGTTCGTCAAGTCGGAAGCTCCTTACCACGAACGCAAGGTGACGCTGCTGAACGGGCCTCACACTGTGCTTTCGCCCGTAGCCTACCTGAGCGGCATCAACATCGTACGCGATGCCTGCAACCATCCGGTTGTCGGCAAATACATCCACAAAGTGCAGTTCGACGAGCTGATGCAAACCCTGAACCTGCCGATGGACGAACTGAAGAAGTTTGCCGCCGATGTACTGGAACGTTTCAACAATCCCTACGTAGACCATCAAGTGACCAGCATCATGCTCAACTCTTTCCCGAAGTTCCAGACGCGCGACCTGCCCGGCCTGAAGACTTACCTGGAACGCAAGGGCGAGCTTCCCAAAGGACTGGTACTCGGACTGGCTGCCATCATCACGTACTACAAGGGCGGTGTGCGTGCCGACGGTGCGGAAATCGTGCCCAACGATGCGCCTGCAATCATACAACTGCTGAAAGACCTGTGGGCTACCGGCGACACACGCAAGGTGGCAGAAGGTGTCCTGGCTGCCAAGGACCTCATCTGGGGCGAACACGGCGACCTGAACACCATTCCGGGCTTGACCGACATGGTGACAGGTTTCCTCGACTCCATCCAGGCAAAGGGAATGCTGGAAACCGTGAAAAGCATCCTTTAAAGCAACAAACCAACAAAAAAGGAGGGACTTCCGTTCCTCCTTTTTTTGTTGTTGCACATTCCCCTTTCTTTCAAAGGGAAGCCAGCCATGTCAATAAGCGAACAAGGGATATTGCTTCATGGTTTCGTTCACCCGTGCGCGGACACTTGCTATCACCTGTTCGTTCTCCACGTTGGAGAGTACCGTTTCAATCATTTCGGCAATCTCGTGCATCAAGTCTTCCTTGGCACCTCTGGTGGTGATGGCAGGTGTACCCAGCCGTATGCCGGAAGTCTGGAAAGCCGAACGTGTGTCGAAAGGCACCATGTTCTTGTTCACCGTGATGTCGGCAGACACCAACGCCTTTTCGGCCACCTTTCCGGTCAGGTCGGGGTACTTCGTGCGCAGATCCACCAGCATCGAGTGATTGTCCGTACCGCCGGAAACAATGGTAAACCCACGGTCTATCAACGCTTGTGCCAGCGTAGCGGCATTCTTTTTCACCTGCAAGGCATATTCCTTGAACTCGGGCTGGAGAATCTCGCCGAAAGCAACGGCTTTGGCCGCAATGACGTGCTCCAGCGGCCCGCCCTGCACACCGGGGAAGACAGCCGAATCGAGCAGTTGCGACATCATCTTGATTTCCCCCTTGGGAGTCTTCTTGCCCCACGGATTGGGAAAGTCTTTCCCCATCAGGATGATGCCTCCCCGTGGGCCGCGCAGGGTCTTGTGTGTGGTTGAAGTAACAATGTGCGCATATTCCAACGGATTGTCCAGCAAGCCTGCGGCAATCAGGCCGGCGGGATGCGCCATGTCAACCATCAGAATAGCCCCCACCTTGTCGGCAATCTCGCGCATACGCTTGTAATCCCATTCGCGCGAGTAGGCCGAACCGCCGCCGATAATCATTTTCGGCTTTTCGCGGAGTGCGGTTTCTTCCATCTGGTCATAGTCCACCCGCCCCGTTTCCTTGTTCAGGTTGTATTCGCAAGGCGTGTATATGATGCCGGAAGTGTTCACCGCCGACCCGTGCGAAAGATGTCCGCCGTGGGCCAGGTTCAGCCCCATGAACTTGTCGCCGGGATTCAACACGGCCAGGAACACGGCCGCATTGGCCTGCGCCCCAGAGTGAGGCTGCACGTTGGCCCATGCCGCACCGAAGATTTTCTTCACACGGTCAATGGCCAGTTGCTCGCTCTGGTCCACCACCTCGCATCCGCCATAATAGCGTTTGCCGGGATAGCCCTCGGCATACTTGTTCGTAAGGCAGGAGCCCATCGCCTGCATCACCTGGTCGCTAACGAAATTCTCCGACGCAATCAGTTCAATACCTTTCAACTGACGCTGATGTTCTTTCTCGATAATATCGAAAACCAAATCGTCTCTTTTCATGTTTGTTTATGGATATGTTTGACAAAACAATGCTTCTTGTCCGGTGCGCAAATTTACGGGAAAAAACCGAATAAATGTCTGTACGCCCTTACTTTTCCTTTCAAAAAAACACGCCCAACGAGAAACTCAGCGCATTGTCGCGACGTTCGAAGCTGATTCCGCCTCCTGTGGTCACCTCCTGGGTATTGTCGGCCAAGGCATTGCGGTATGTCACCTGCCTGGAGATGTTGTGTATCCCGATGTCGTAGCGGAAGTCGAAAAACACACGCGAAATGGTGACCGCCACTCCCACCGTGACGCTCAGGTTCAAGGGACGCAGCCTCTCGCGTATGTCGTCATAGCCGAAACCGTCAAAACTCACCTCGCTTTGCTTCGTCAGGATGTAGCGTATCTTTGGCCCCCCGAACACGGCCAGGCTGTAAGGTCCTTCCTTGATGACATTATACCCATAAATCACAGGGATGTCAACGCTGTGGATGTCCGAACTGATGGAAGCCTGCCAAGGCTCGGTGCCTTCGGGCACACCGTCCGGCAAAGGGTGGTTGAAGGTGATGTCGCAACGGTTGATATGGTAAGAAATCTCCGGCTGCAGGAAATGCTGCTTGAAGTTGATGCGCATGAAAAAGGAGCCGAAGTAACCGATCCTGTAATTGTTCTGCACCTCCTCCACGCGGACACCGTCAATCACCAGCCGGGGAACAAGGAACAAGGCAGAAGTGAACCCGGCCTTCAGACCGAAATTGACAATGTGTTCACCGCTGTCCACCGGCTTTCCCCGCCTGTGCGAAGAATCCAGTTCCTGCCCTTGCAGTACGGCGGAACCCGTGCACAAGCCCATGCAAACGGCCACGACACCCTGCTTCAATGCCTGTTTCATTTCTTTTTCTCTACCGACCAGCCAAATTTACCAATCTTGTCTCCCAGTTTGTAGTAAGCCCCGTGCACGTACACCAATGGGGAGGTCTCAGCCAGTTCCAGCTTGCCGGTTTCCGGATTCAGGTTGGCGGTGTCGGCCCGCACGTTCACCACATCGGCCACGAACATGTCGTGGGAACCCAATGCCACAATCTCCTTCACCCTGCACTCGATGCAAAGGGGAGACTCCTCGATGAGCGGCGCACTCACCACGCTGCATTTGCCCGGTGTGAGGTGCATCTCCTCAAACTTGTTGTAGTCCCTGCCCGACCGCACCCCGCACCAGTCCGTGGCGCGGGCCATCCCGGCCGTGGTAAGGTTGATGACAAACTCCATGTTCCGCCTGATGATGTCGTAGGAGTACCTTTCCGGCCGTATGGACACATAGCACATGGGAGGATTCGTGCAGAGGGTCCCTGTCCATGCCACCGTCAGGATGTTGTATTCCTCCGGCGTGCTCCCGCAACTTACCAGGACGGCTGGCAGCGGATAAATCAACGTTCCCGGTTTCCAGTCTTCTTTGCTCATATCGGTAGCCTTTCCCGTGCGCCTGCACGCCTTCAGATGATTTCTATGTTGTCGCGTGTCTGTTCTTTTCCGCAATAATGGCAACGGATGACGCACTTTTCCTTGTCCACCACATGAAAACGGGTCGGCATCGGCTCGTTGTTTGTGATGCACTTGGGGTTGGCACACTTCACGATGCCCCTCAGTTCGTCCGGCAGGATGAGTTCGTGCTTCTCCACCACCTCGTAGCCACGGATGATGTTGAGCTTCACGTTGGGTGCCACGACGGCGATGCGGTTGATTTCGTCGTCGCAGAAGAACTTGTCGGCTATCTTGATGATGCCTTTCTTGCCCAGTTTCTTGCTCTTCAGGTTGAAACCGATGGTGATGTTGTTGTTCATGCGCTCCAGTCCGAGCATGGCTACCACCGTAAACAGTTTTTCGGACGGTATGTGGTCGATGACGGTGCCGTTCTCCAAAGCGGCCACCTGCAGTTCCTGTTTCTTTTCGTTTGCCATTTCTCTGTCGTTTTTTTCGTTCATTGTTCAAATCTCTTCACCTCGTCCAGCGTGATGCCCAGCACATCGCACAGGATGGCTTCGCGGGCATACAAGCCGTTTTGCGCCTGCCGGAAATAGTATGCCTTCGGGTTGTCGTCCACGTCGTAGGCAATCTCGTTCACGCGGGGCAACGGATGCAGGATGCGCAGGTTGGGGCGCGTGTGCTCCAGCATCTTGTTGCGCAGGATGTAGACATTCTTCACCCGCTCGTATTCCATCAGGTCCGTGAAGCGTTCCCGCTGCACACGGGTCATATAGAGGATGTCCGCATCGGCAATGGTGTCTTCCGTAAATTCGGTGTGTTCGATGTAACGGATGCCCTGCTCCCGGCAGTAAATCTTGTATTCCTCCGGCATCTTCAGTTCGTTGGGGGCGATGAAGTGGAAGGTCGGGTTGAAATGGCGCATGGCCTTCAGCAGGGAATGCACGGTCCGCCCGTACTTCAGGTCGCCCACCAGGAAGATGTTCAGGTTCTCAAGCGTGCCCTGCGTCTTGAAGATGGAGTAGAGGTCGAGCATGGTCTGCGAAGGATGCTGGTTGGCACCGTCGCCCGCATTGACGATGGGCACCGTCGTCACCTCGCTGGCATACTGCGCCGCCCCTTCCAGGTAGTGGCGCATGACGATGATGTCTGCATAGTTGCTCACCATTTTGATGGTGTCTTTCAGGGTTTCGCCCTTTGACGAACTGGTGGCTTTGGGGTCGGCAAAACCGATGACCCTTGCCCCCAACCGGTTGGCAGCCGTCTCAAAGCTGAGCCGCGTGCGGGTGGACGGTTCGAAGAAAAGGGTGGCAACCACCTTTCCCTCCAACAGACGACGGTTGGGATGCGCCTCAAATTCTTTCGCCATATCGAGCATATAGAGGATTTTTTCCTTGCTAAAGCTGGCAATGGTGACTAAACTTCTGTTTTCCATATTACCTTAGAATTCCATTAAACTTGTTTGCGAGTGTAAAGTTACAAAAAAATCTGCGGGCTATGAAAATTTGGCAAGAGGTATTTTCACAGGATGAAACCGGCCGACTCTCTGCGTTCCCCTCCGCCGGAAGGAAACAACGGATGCGGAAATCCGCCAATCTGCAGAAAAAGGACTTCCGGTTGCAAAATGAAACATTTGGCCGCATTTTGCTGACAAGCCCCTGAAGAAAAAAGTCCGAAAATGCTTCGCCGGAAACAGCCGCAATGCATATTCATGCAGTTTACTTGCCGAAAAAGGAAATATATCCGCATTTTATGCAAGAAACAGCGGCAACGACGGACACAGACACCTGCATCCGGCGAGGTGGACACGTGTACGGAACGGCTTCGATGCCTGCACGGAGCAAACCGTTCACTTGTACCGGACAGCCGGTTTGCCTGTACGGAACATCCGCCCTGCCCCAACGGAGAGAGAAAAAGCCCGCAAGCGCGTTTTTTCCTACTGTAAGGATTTCGCTATCCTGCAATCATCCAACAGATTGACTACTTCCCGTTTCAAAAAAATCCGCCACCCGGCAACAGGGAGGGAAATACGCGATTCTCACGCATCAGAATATGCAAAAAGACAGATTGACAAAAGGCGGGAAACGCCTCCCTGATGAAACGCAAGTACACAATCTGTAACAACGGTTAACACTTCCGTAATTCAGGTACATCCGCCCGTAAGCGGACGCCTACCTTTGCAAACGGAACAATGGCAGGCACAATTCGTGCAACAGCCGGCACAATGAAAGAGAAGATTTTAGACATAAAGACCGTGTGCGAGTGCAACCGCTGCCTGGGCTGCCAGACGCTTCACCCGCAAGCCAGCATCATCAACCTGGAAAAACCGGGTGTGGAGCAGGACTCCGTGAAGTTTGAGTTCTACGCCATCCTGCTCATCGAAGACTGCACGGACAACTGCAACTGTTGCGGACGCAGGCACTACGACTTCTCCAACGCCACGATGGTGTTTCTCACGCCGGGAGAGATTTTCCGGATGAACAAGGACAACACCCTGCCCGACAAAGGGCTGTTGCTGGCTTTCCACCCGGACCTGCTGTTCCGCACCACCCTGAACAGGCACATCAACGACTACACCTTTTTCTTCTACCGCAAAGAAGAGGCCCTGCACCTGTCCATGCGCGAAAAGGACACCGTGATGAAGTACATAGAGGACATCGGCGAAGAACTCCGTCATGCCATCGACGCGCACACGGGCACGCTGGTCTCACGCCTCATCGAACTGCTGCTGGACTACTGCACACGGTTCTACGAACGGCAGTTCATCACGCGCGAAGAAAAGAACAAAACCATCCTCTGCAAACTGGAACAACTGCTGGACGACTACATCGCTTCGGGAAAACCGGCACAAGGACTGCTGCCCACGGTGGACTACTGTGCCGAACGGCTGAACCTCTCGCCCGCCTACTTCCACGACCTGCTGAAATTTGAAACGGGCAAGACCCCGGACGAATACCTGCAGTACAAACGCCTGTGCCTTGCCAAACGCATGTTGCTGGAGGCGGACGGAACGCCCACCACGGTGGCCCGGCAACTGGGCTTCCCCAGCGTGCATCAGTTCAGCGTCATTTTCAAACGGGTGACGGGCATGGCCCCCGGCGAATACCGCATCTCGCAGAACTGACACCGGCCCGACGCGGTGTGAGCCGCACAAAATTACAGGCGTGCGGCTGCCGCCCATCCCGTTTTTTATGTGTACTTTTGCAAGCATGAAGAAAGAAAAGGTCTGGCAATACATCGAACAGAAGAGACTCCTTGCCCCCGGCGACAAAGTGCTCGTGGCACTGAGCGGGGGGGCCGACTCGGTGGCCTTGCTGCGCCTGCTGCTGGAATACGGATGCCGGTGCGAGGCGGCACACTGCAACTTCCACCTGCGGGAAGCCGAATCGGACAGGGACGAGGCTTTCGTGCGGACGCTTTGCACTGCGCACGGGGTGCCCCTGCACGTCGCCCACTTCGACACGCGGGGTACGGCAGCCCAACGCCGCATATCCCTTGAAATGGCAGCACGCGAACTGCGCTATGCGTGGTTTGAAGAAGTGCGGGCAGACTGTGGTGCAGATTGCATAGCCGTGGCCCACCATGCGGACGACAGCATCGAGACGTTTCTGCTCAACCTGGTTCGCGGCACCGGCATCGAAGGGTTGCGGGGCATACGCCCGCGCAACGGGAACGTGGTCCGCCCGCTGTTGTGCCTGTCCAGAGCCGACATCCTGGATTACCTGGAAAGCATCGGGCAACCCTTCGTGACGGACAGCACCAACCTGCAAGACGAATACACCCGCAACAAAATACGCCTGCACCTCCTCCCCCTGCTGGAGACCATCAACCCCTCCGCCCGAAACAACATCCTGCAAACGGCCAAGCACCTGGATGCCGCCGCCCAGGTCTACCGCCAAGGCATCGAGGCAGGAAAAAAGCGTGTATGTACCCCCCGGGGCATCTGCATCCGCTCCTTGCTGCAAGAGGCCGCGCCCGAAACCCTGCTGTTTGAAATCCTCCACGGGTTCGGGTTCAACGGGGCACAAGTGCACGGCGTTTTCCAGAGCCTGACCGGACAGGCGGGGAAAACCTTCCACGCCCCCGGTGCCAGCCTCATCAAAGACAGGGAATATTTATTGGTGGAAACAGATGCCGCCGTCGTGCGCCCACAACTGCAAATGGAGACCGTGGAACGCACGGCAGACTTTGCCATTCCGCGCGATAAGGCCATCGCTTGCCTGGATGCCGACAAAATCGTCCATCCGCTTTCCCTGCGCCGCTGGAAGCATGGAGACAGCTTCGTTCCCTTTGGCATGAAAGGACGGAAAAAGGTAAGCGACTACCTGACCGACCGGAAATTTTCGTTGGCGCAGAAAGCACGGCAATGGGTGCTTTGTTGCGGAGAGGACATTGTGTGGCTGGTGGGGGAACGTCCGGACGACCGCTTCTGCATCCGTGCAGGGACACGACGCATACTGATGGTGAAAACCGTGGAAGAAAAGACGGGAAACGGGACTGAAACGGAACAATGATTGTTTTTTAATTTCAAAAAAAGCCAATTTGTTCAGCAGGACAAAAATATTTATTACCTTTGCAGCGTTGAAATATACAACCGGCGGATGCATAGGAATGCCGGTGCGTATATCTTCAGTTCAGCAACAAAAAATACCCGATTAAACATTTAAGATTACAAAGCAGGTCTGCTCAGGGTGAACTTGAAAAGGTCTTTTCATGCGGTCATGCCTGTGTCTGTTTTCCTGAAACATTAAACTCAAACTATTCACACTATACTGTATGTATAACATCATTCAATTAAACGACAAAAGTTTGTCGGAACTGCAAGCTATTGCCCAAGAACTGGACATCAAAAAAACAGACTCCCTGAAGAAGGAAGAGCTTATCTACAAAATCCTTGACGAGCAAGCCATTGCAGGAGCCACCAAGAAAGTGGCCGCAGACAAACGGAAAGAAGAACGTAAAGTGGAAAAACAAAAACGTGCACGCACGGCAGCCACCCAAAAAGACACTGAAAAAACATTCAAGAAAAAAGGAGAGCAGGACAAGGACATTAAAACCGCACAGACGGAAGATGCGGCCCCAAAGACTGAGACTACTACACAAACCGCTGCAAGCGAACCGGCAGCCGCCAACGCTCCGGCACCCAGACGCAGGGGAAGGCCCCGCAAGGTGAAAGTCGAGGAAACAACCGCCAACCAACCGGCCACGGAACCGGAACTGAAGTTTGAGACCCAACCCGCCGCAGAAGAGGCACCCGCCACCGTACCGCAACCGCAGGAGGCAGCCAATGCAACTCCCGCCACCGCCGAAACAAACAGCGACTTCGTCCCCATCGAAGACCTGCCCACGGAAAAAGCCGAGCTCCCCTCCGAACTGATCGGCAAGTTTGAAGCGACCAAAAGCGAAACTCCGAGCCTGCCCCCGACCGAACAAACGCAGCACAACCATGCCCGCAACAACAACCATAACAATTATAACCGCAACAACCAACGGCAGGCACAACAACGGCAACCGCAATCCAACAACGGCATGGATGGCACACCCTCCGCTGCCCCCGAACGCAAGCAGTCCGAGCGCGAAAAAATGTATGAGTTCGACGATATTCTCGCAGGAACCGGTGTGCTGGAAATCATGCAGGACGGATATGGCTTCCTGCGCTCGTCCGACTACAATTTCCTTTCTTCGCCCGACGACATCTACGTGTCGCAGTCCCAAATCAAACTGTTCGGCCTGAAAACGGGCGATGTGGTGGAAGGCGTCATCAGGCCGCCCAAAGAAGGCGAAAAGTACTTCCCCCTGGTGAAAGTGTCGAGAATCAACGGACGGGATGCAGCTTTCGTGCGGGATCGCGTCCCTTTCGAACACCTGACCCCTTTGTTCCCCAACGAAAAGTTCAGGCTCTGTAAGGGGGGCTATTCCGACTCGTTGTCGGCAAGGCTGGTAGACCTTGTCACTCCCATCGGCAAGGGCCAACGTGCACTGATTGTGGCACAACCCAAAACCGGCAAGACCACCCTGATGAAAGACATTGCCAACGCCATTGCCGCCAATCATCCGGAGGTCTACATGATTATGCTGCTGATAGACGAACGTCCCGAAGAAGTAACGGACATGGCCCGCACGGTCAACGCCGAAGTCATCGCCTCCACGTTCGACGAACCGGCAGAAAGGCACGTGAAGATTGCCGGGATTGTGCTGGAGAAGGCCAAACGGCTGGTGGAATGCGGCCACGACGTGGTGATTTTCCTCGACTCCATCACGCGCCTGGCACGTGCCTACAACACCGTGTCGCCTGCTTCCGGCAAGGTATTGTCCGGAGGTGTGGACGCCAACGCACTGCAAAAGCCCAAACGCTTCTTTGGCGCAGCACGCAACATCGAGGGAGGCGGTTCGCTGACCATCCTGGCCACCGCGCTCATCGACACCGGCTCCAAGATGGACGAAGTCATCTTCGAAGAATTCAAGGGAACCGGCAACATGGAACTGCAACTCGACCGCACCCTGGCCAACAAACGCATCTTTCCCGCTATCAACATCCTTGCTTCAAGTACGCGCCGTGAAGAACTGCTGCAGGACAAGCTGACGCTCGACCGTATGTGGGTTGCGCGCAAGTTCCTGTCCGACATGACACCGGTGGAAGCCATGAATACCGTGAAAGAACGTCTGGAAAGAACCAAGGACAACGATGAATTCCTGATGAGCATGAACAGCTAAACGGACAGCCTGCAGACTCATCAGCCCGCAATAAAGAGTGCATCGGTGTGAATTTCCGCACCGGTGCACTCTTTTTCCATATCTAATGCCAACGGGATTCATAAAAAAAGAAGATAGTGTTTGGTTGACATAAACATAAGACTTATCTTTGCGCAATCTCAAATCAAATGTGCAAATTTAACAGATGGAACAAGAACAACGGTTCATTGACTATATTGAACAAAGCATCATCCGGAACTGGAATCGGAATGCACTGACAGACTACAAAGGAGCAACCCTGCAATATAAGGACGTAGCCCGCAAAATAGCCAAATTCCACATTATTCTGGAGAGTGCCAACATACAGCCGGGAGACAAAATCGCCGTATGCGGACGCAACAGTGCGCATTGGGCTGTGGCATTCCTCGCCACCCTCACCTACGGGGCGGTGATAGTTCCCATCCTGCACGAGTTCAAGGCCGACAATATCCATAACATCGTCAATCACTCCGAATCCAAACTGCTTTTTGTGGGTGACCAGGTCTGGGAGAACCTCAACGAAGAACTGATGCCCAACTTGCTGGGCATCGTCGTGCTGACCGACTTCACCCTGGTTGTCTCCCGCTGCGACAGCATGATGGAGGCGTTTGAACGCCGCAATGCCATCTACGGCAACCGTTATCCGAAAAACTTCCGCCCGGAACACATCTGTTACCGCAAAGAGGAGTCACCGGAAGAATTGGCCATCATCAATTATACTTCAGGAACCACCGGCTACTCCAAAGGCGTGATGCTTCCCTACCGCAGCCTTTGGTCCAACATTGCCTATTGTCATGAGATGCTCCGGATACAACCGGGTGACAACATGGTCTCCATGTTGCCTCTGGGACACGTGTTCGGCATGGTCTATGATTTCTTGTACGGATTCTCCGCCGGTGCCCACCTGCATTTCCTGACCCGTATGCCGTCTCCCAAGATTATCGCACAGTCATTTGCCGAAATCAAACCGCGCGTCATTTCCTGTGTGCCGCTCATCGTGGAAAAAATCATCAAGAAAAACATTCTGCCCCTTGTGGACAACCGCATTGGCAAACTGTTGCTGCGTATGCCCATCGTGAACGAGAAGATAAAAACAGACGCACGCAAAAAGGCTATGGAGATTTTCGGCGGCAACTTCGACGAAATCATCATCGGAGGCGCACCGTTCAACGGCGAAGTGGAACGGTTCCTTAAATCCATAGGGTTTCCTTACACCATCGCATACGGTATGACGGAATGCGGTCCCATCATTTGTTCCAGCCGTTGGGAAACGCTCAAACTCGCTTCCTGCGGCAAAGCCACCACGCGCATGGAAGTGAAAATCGATTCGCCCGACCCACAACACACTGCCGGAGAGATTCTCTGCCGGGGAACCAACGTGATGCTGGGTTACTACAAGAACCCCGAAGCAACGGCACAAATCATCGATGCCGACGGATGGCTGCACACCGGCGACCTCGCCACTATGGACAGCGAAGGCTTCGTAACTGTACGCGGACGCAGCAAGAACATGTTGCTCACAGCCAGCGGACAGAACATTTATCCGGAAGAAATCGAAAGCAAACTGAACAACATGCCTTATGTGTCCGAATCGTTGATCGTATTACAGAAAGACAAGCTGGTAGCCCTGATTTATCCGGACTTCGACGATGCATTCACGCACGGCCTGCAACAAAGCGACATTGAAAAGGTGATGGAAGCCAACCGCAACGAACTTAACCTCCAATTGCCCGGCTACAGCCAAATCACCAAGGTGAAAATTCATTTTGAGGAATTTGAAAAGACGGCCAAGAAGAGTATCAAGCGATTCATGTACCAAGAAGCCAAAGGATGATTAAAGCATCCTCTATAATCTGAACTGTCCTCCGCACCAAAAAAAGAGGGTGAATCATTCACGATGCACCCTCTTGCCTTTTCAACAACTTTCTCTATTTCTTTTCTTTTCCCTGGCTCTTTCTCATTTCTTTCAGCAAATCACGGTGGAAGCGCATTTCCGCCCTCATCACCTTGTAAATCTTCTCGCAGGAAAGTATTTTCTTGAACTTCTCGAAAAATGTCTTCTCCAGACGCTCGGCCGCTATGCGGGCATCATACACACCCTCCAGAATCTCGTTATACTGCTCCTCTGTGACTCCTTCCTGTTTCCCTTTGCGTAACCAGTCCCAGGCTTTGTCGTTCAACTTCTTTTTTTGGTTCTGTAGTTCAAAATAAACCGGAAAGAATCTTTCTGCCTCGTCTTTTGTAAGCCCGGCCTTTTCCGTGATGTACGCCTGTTGCTTGGCACGGAACTCTTCCTCGCTCAAACGTTGTTGATGCACACCGTCAGATGCCACAAGCACCGGGACGATACTACATGCCATAATCAATAACACAATCAGCCTTTTCATCGTTTTCTCTGCACTACTATGTATTATTATTAATGTTTAATTTACCTGCTACTCTCCATCTGCATCGGTCAGATAGACATACAGTGAATAGTCATCCAACATCGAATTGTTCACCACCGTATTGATGTATTCCATTTCCACCTCCGAATCATCCACGGCCATCATGTCACCATCGGCAACGCGGTTCGACACAGCCACCCTGATGATTAGGGCGGCTCCTGCAAACATGGCGGCCATGTAAATCCACGGCTTCACTTTATCCCACAAGGAAGGTTGTCTTTCCCACACTCCGGCGGGTTCTTTCTCCGGCAACCGTTCCATTATCTTCGAAGTAAGCTGCTCAAAATACCCGTCAGGGACTTGAAACGGATTTTCCAGTCCTGCTTTCCTCAGTATGTTATCTTCTTCTTTCATAAGCTCTCCTTTCTGCTTCCTGACTGTTAGACGACTTTTATCGATGAAGGTTTAATATTCGTCTGCCAAAAGCTTCTCGATTTTTTTCACGGCATGGTGATAAGACGCCTTCAACGCTCCCACCGATGTCCCGAATATTTCGGACATTTCTTCATATTTCATTTCCTGGTAATACTTCAGGTTAAACACCATCCGCTGTTTTTCCGGCAAAGACAGCAAGGCTTTCTGCAGGGCTTTCTGCATCTTATCGCCCGAAAAATAGGGATCGCTCTCCAGCTTGTCAAGTACATTAGCTTCAGGGTCATCCAGGGACAAGGTGGCTGTTGCACGCTGTTTGTTCAGAAAAGTCAGGCATTCGTTCAAAGCGATGCGGTAAAGCCAGGTGGAGAGTTTCGCCTCTCCCCTGAAATAGTTGATGTTTGTCCATGCCTTGATGAAAGTATTCTGGAGCAAATCGTTGGCATCTTCATGCGACAGAACCATGCGCCGTATCTGCCAATACAGCTGCTCGCTATACTGGGATACCACCATCTCAAATCCTCGCCTCTGTGTATCTTCCTCCTGCAAGAGAGCCAACACTTCACGTTCATTATAAGAAGAGTTCATTCGTTATCTATTCGCATTTTGTATGGTTAGACTATGAATCAGGATAAAAGTTTAACATCTTGCCATCGCTACGCTCCGCCGACAGGTACACACAATGTTTCTTGTGCCAGCTGTGTCCGGGGAAATATTTCCCTGGCTTCCTGCAACAATTCCGCTTCATCCTGATAACGGGCAGAGAAATGCCCTATCAACAGATTCTTCACGCCTGCCTCCTTTGCCAGCATGGCAGCCTGTTCGGCCGTCGAGTGAAAAGTCTCCCGGGCACGTGCACTGTCTTCCTTGAGAAAGGTGGCTTCGTGGAACAGCAAATCGACCCCTGCCACCAATCCGGCAAGTTTGGGCAAGTAAATCGTATCAGAGCAATAGGCATATTTGCGCGGAGGGGCGGCAGGACGGGTCAGCCTGTCATTCGGTATAATGTCTCCCTCCGGAGTTACATAGTCGGCACCGTTTTTGATCCGGTTCAGTTCAAACACCGGCACCCGGTAGAAATCCACCATGTTCCGGATTATGTGGTTGGGACGTTGCTTCTCGGCAAAAAGAAAACCGCAACAGGCTATGCGATGCCGGAGGGGCAATGTTGTCACTTCCAGCGAACGGTCTTCATAGACCAAGGAGGGAGTCGTCGAATCAAATTCGTGGAAAATCACCCGATACCCCAACTGATGGCTGAAGAAATCCAACAGGGGACGCAACACAGCTTCCAGCCCGCAAGGCGAATAAATGTGCAAATCGGCTGTCCTCCCCAAAAGACTCAAGGTGGAAATCAGCCCCGGCAAACCAAAGCAATGGTCGCCATGCAAATGGGAAATAAAAATATGGTTCAACCGCGAGAACTTCAAGTGTGATTTGCGCAATTGCAATTGGGCTCCTTCCCCGCAATCAATCATAAACAATTTGTCCCGCACGTTCAGTATCTGCGAAGTAGGGAAATGCCGCGTAGTGGGCAACGCAGACCCGCAACCAAGGATATGTAATTCAAATTTCTCCATGACGGGACAAAATTAGCCATAAATCCCGACTTATATGCCCGGTAAAACAGAAAAAAAGAGGGATACACACAAGGCGTATCCCTCTCCTGACTGTCTTATATGTGTTCGAGCTTATTTCTTTTCTGCTTCCAGTTGCTCTTTCAAAGCAGCCAATGCGTCAATATCTCCCAATGTGGTCGATGCCGCCTGGTTCTGGATGACAGGAGTTTCTTCTCTCTTGCTCTTCTTGGCAGCCTTCTTTTCGGCTCTTTCTTCAGCCTTTGCAGTATCTTCGAAGACACGGCTGTGAGAAAGGATGATGCGCTTTGCATCCTTGTTGAACTCGAGCACCTTGAACGGAAGTTTTTCTTCCAACTGTGCTTGTGTTCCGTCTTCTTTCACCAGGTGTTTGGGAGTGGCGAATCCTTCCACACCATAGGGCAGAGTCACCACGGCACCTTTATCCAGCATTTCGATGATGGTGCCTTCGTGTATGCTGCCTACCGTGAACACGGTTTCAAACACATCCCAAGGATTCTCTTCGAGTTGTTTGTGACCCAGGCTCAAGCGACGGTTTTCCTTGTCAATCTCCAACACCTGTACTTCGATGTCGGCACCGATTTGCGTGAACTCGGAAGGATGTTTCACCTTCTTGGTCCAGGAGAGGTCCGAAATATGAATCAATCCGTCAACGCCTTCTTCGATTTCTACGAATACACCAAAGTTCGTAAAGTTGCGCACCTTGGAAGTGTGCTTGCTGCCGACGGGATATTTCTCTTCGATGTTTTCCCAGGGATCCGGCTTCAGTTGTTTGATGCCCAACGACATCTTGCGCTCTTCACGGTCCAGTGTCAGAACCACGGCTTCCACTTCGTCACCCACCTTCATAAAGTCTTGGGCAGAACGCAAGTGTTGCGACCATGACATTTCCGAAACGTGAATCAGACCTTCCACACCCGGAGCGATTTCGATGAATGCACCATAATCTGCCATCACAACCACTTTGCCCTTCACGTGGTCGCCCACTTTCAGGTTCGGGTCGAGGGCATCCCAAGGATGCGGGGTCAGTTGCTTCAGGCCCAAGGCGATGCGCTTCTTCTCGTCGTCGAAGTCCAGAATAACCACATTCAGCTTCTGATCCAGTTCGACCACTTCCTTCGGATCGCTCACACGTCCCCACGAAAGGTCTGTGATGTGAATCAAGCCGTCTACGCCGCCCAAGTCGATGAATACGCCATAAGAAGTAATATTTTTAACCGTTCCTTCCAGAACCTGTCCTTTTTCCAGCTTGCTGATGATTTCCTTCTTCTGCTGTTCCAGCTCAGCCTCGATGAGTGCCTTGTGGGAAACAACCACGTTCCTGAACTCCTGATTGATTTTCACGACCTTGAACTCCATCGTCTTGCCGACGAACACGTCATAGTCGCGAATGGGCTTCACATCAATCTGCGAACCCGGCAGGAATGCTTCGATGCCGAACACATCTACAATCATACCGCCCTTGGTACGGCACTTGATGTAACCCTTGATGATTTCTTCGTTTTCCAGTGCTGTATTCACGCGGTCCCACGAACGGCTTGCACGGGCTTTGCGGTGCGAGAGGACCAATTGACCCTTTCTGTCTTCCTGATTCTCGATGTACACCTCAACCGTGTCACCCACCTTCAAATCGGGATTGTAACGGAATTCGCTCATCGGAATAATACCATCCGACTTGTAACCGATGTTCACGACCACTTCACGCTTGTTCATTGCAATGACAGTGCCGTCAACCACCTCACGGTCATTCACCTTGTTCAAGGTGGTGTCATACGCTTTTTCCAGCTCCTCCTGGCTGGTGCCCGAAACGGTTTCCCCGTTTTCATAGGCATCCCAATTGAAGTCTTCAATGGGAGTCACATTCTTTAAGTTTTCCATTCAATAAAAATAATTGTTTAACTCTTTAATTAAGTGAGACTTTATATGGACTCATAAAATCGGCGGCAAAGATAGAAGTAATTTCCCTAACAACCAAAAAACACGAAAATCAAAACAAGCATTTCTGCACAAGAAGCAGGTTTGACCAGACGGAAGCAATGCATGTTGTCCTGCCATGCATACGTCAGTTTCAGTTTTGCAGAGACCGCTATCGTGCGTGCAATGGCAAGTCCCAGTCCCGTAGACTCTTTTTTGTTCCCGGAGACATGATAGAAACGCTGAAACAGCCTGCTTTCATCCAGCGGGCCGCTGCCCGTGTTCCTGACCGTCAGCGAAACCGGTGTTGTGGCCACCTCCAGGCATCCTCCCTCGCAGTTGTGCAGCAATGCGTTTTTCACAAGGTTGGACACCAGAATATGTGCCAGCAAATGGTTGCAGCGAATGACGAAAGGTGCACTACCCGTGTAACGGACCAGCCGTATCTGCTTGTATTCGTAAATGTCCATCAGGTCGGGCAGCAAATCGTCCAGCACACCGTCCACGGAAACGTCTTCGGTCTCCGTGTACTGCCCGTTTTCAATACGCGACAACAGCAACAAGGACTTGTTCAGCCTGACCGCCCTGCCCAACGTGGCATAGATAGCATCCAGTTCTTTCATCTGCTGCCCGTTCAGCCCTTCAGACTCGGCCAGCAGTTCAACCTTGCCGAAGGCTATGGCCAACGGTGTCTGCAATTCATGGGAGGCGTTTTCGATGAACTGCTTCTGTTCCTCGTAGGCTTTATAGCTGCGGTTGCCCATTGCCAGGGCAGCCTCGCTCAGCAACCGAAACTCGTGGATGTCCGTCGGATTGTTCAAAGGCGGCACTTCCTTTCCCGGCTGGATGCGCTGCAACCACTCCAGCAAGCGGTGCAAGGGCTTGAACACCCCTTTCAGTATAAGTCGGATGCCCACCGAGGTAGCCACCAGAAACAGCAGGAACAACACTCCCAGGTACCAGAGCAGGGCCTCCACCATATCGTCTCTTTCCAGAATGGAAACCATGAGCGTCAGTTCATAGCACCGGCCGTCGGGCATACGGAAAGCAGTACACATCACGCGCACCGGTTCAACTTCGTCTTCTGCCGCTACATAAACCGTAGAATCATAAAAGTACTCGTCGTGGCGCTTCCATTCCTCTTCGGATATGGGCCGGAAAGAATACATGGACATCAGGTTGCCGCCCGTGTCGAGCACGGAGGGGTCGTTCAACGCGGCATTTATCACAATGTCGGCATAATTCTCCAGCGTGTCGTCCGTCTCGTCCACCACCTCGTCGATGATGGTATAATAGAACA
This sequence comes from uncultured Bacteroides sp., assembly GCA_964413805.1. Classification (GTDB taxonomy): domain Bacteria; phylum Bacteroidota; class Bacteroidia; order Bacteroidales; family Bacteroidaceae; genus Bacteroides. The sequence continues at coordinate 74,410 of CAYPUJ010000001.1, forward strand.
GCACACCCCATACCGCCATCAGCAAAAGCAGCATCAGTGCCAGCTGGCGATAGGTGTAATGCAGGATTTTCATACTTCAAACAGTTTATAGCCAAACCCGTAGATGGCCTTTAACTCCACCGTGGCACCCGCCTGCTTCAACTTCTTGCGCAGGTTCTTCACTTGCGAATAGATAAAGTCCAGCGAATCTGCCTGGTCGATGTTGTCTCCCCACACAGACTCGGCCAGACTCATTTTGCTGATAACCCGGTCGGGGTTGACCATAAAATAATAGAGCAAATCATACTCCTTCCGGTTCAGCTGAATCTGCGCCCCGTCCACTTCGGCCTGACGTTTGTCGGGATGCAGCCGGAGATTGCCTACCGACACCACCACTTCACCCTGCGCACGCCTCCGCCGTATCAACGACTTTACCCGTGCGTTCAGTTCGGCCAGGTGAAAAGGTTTGGTCAGATAGTCGTCCGCTCCCAGGTTCAGCCCTTCAACCTTGTCGTCCAGCGAGTCCTTGGCCGAGATAATCAGCACACTGTCGCTGCGCCGCAGCCGCTTCAGTTCACGCAACAGATCCAGCCCGTTGCCTCCCGGCAGCATGATGTCGAGCAAGATGCAATCGTAGTCGTAGTCGTTGATTTTATCCAGTGCCGAATGAAAATCGGTTGCCACCTCCACCACGAATTTCTCTTTCAGGAGCGAAGTGCGGATGGTTTCCCGCAAGCCCGCTTCGTCTTCTACCACCAGGATTTTCATAAGCTATGCACTACTGGGCGGAGTCTGTTTCATACAAATCTACCAACAGTTCTTCCTGCCTGATTGTCAATGTTCCGTCGGAAGCAACGACAATGCGGAAGGGAACATACAAATCGGTCTGCGGATAGCCGACACTGGCCGCGTACACAATGCCTTCGGGAGTGGCCGTGTCATACACCAATCCTTCCAGGATGGCTTGTCTGAGGAAATCGGCTTTCACCCATGCCGCAAAGTTCTGCTTGGTGAATACTTTGTCTACCAATACCTTCCCATCGCACACCAGCTTCACGGAGATGCGGTTGTCCACGTACTCCTCTCCGGCATCGTCTGTGACTATCGGCAGGTTTTCGTCCGGCTGGCGCAACACGGTCGATTGATAATGCCTGCCCTGGTAAACAAACTCATCCGTGACATCAGACACTTGCATTGACTGCGGCCCGCTTTGCTGCGCCGGTTCTTCCGTCTCCGCCTGTTTTTGCTCGTCTTTCACACCGGATGCCGAACAAGCCCCCAACACTACAACGGACAGTCCCATGATCAGAAACCAGATTCTTTTCATCGATGTTCTTCTTTGATTTATCAGTATTTGGTAACAAAGGAACAAAAAGAACGGGAAATAACCAAATATAACGACACCAAACAAAACGCCGACGGTGAACGGCAATCCAAATGAATCGCCATTCACCGTCCGTTTGCACAAAAAGCCCTTTGCCGACTTACGGTCTGCCTCTATGCTGTTTCTTCTGATAGTTGGCAAATTGCTCCTCGGTCATGATTTGCTTCAACTGGTCTTCGTAGGCTTGTCGCGCGGCCTTCATTTCCTCCATCTTCTTTTCTCTTTCTTTCTTCTGCTCGGCACGCTGCTCGTCGGTCAATGGAGCCTGTTGTTCGGGACGCTCCATTTCCGGTCCGGGACCGGGTGCCCCAGCCTTACAGCAACAGCAACACGACTTTTCGCCTTGACGCTTTCCCGGATGCTGGCGGGGAGGTGTGGGCATGTCTTTCATTTTTTCCATCCACTCCCGGTTGACAACCAGTAACTTTTCCATCTGCGCATCGGTCAATGCATATTCCTTGACCATGCGTTCCGTCATACGCTTTGCCTGTGCTTCCGCATCAAACGGTTTTCTTTCAGGACGCTCTTCCTGCGCCGTTGCCACGCTGCCCATCAAAAAAGCAGCCATACATGCAAAAAAGAATTTTTTCATCATACCTTTTTTTTCTTTTTGTTTAGTTATACTACTAATTAAAAACACTTGTTTGTTGCAACGTTTCTATGACGGACGGGAGTGCAAAAGGTTTAATCGCAACAGCCGTATAATAAGACTTTTAAACACATCCGGCGGATTTATAAAAAATTACCTTAGGTGAAATATGGAGTATTTGCAACCCGCTTCCGGGATGCGGCACGGAGCGTGTCCGACACAGGTGCGGAAGATGTTCGGTACAGGTACGGAAGATGCTCGGTACAGGCATGGAAGATGTTCGGTACAGGCATCCAACAAGTGGTGTATAAGCAATTGATTCTCAGTATGTATTCAGAAGAATAGCACAAGACCGGCAGGAAAGAATGCAGAAAGGGGAAGAAAACGGCTGTTTTCTTCCCCTTTCCTGGAGCAAAAGCGTCAAGCTGTTAAGCGTTGTTGGTTCTTTTCTCTTTGATTCTTGCTTTCTTGCCCGTAAGTCCACGCAGATAGTAAAGTTTGGCACGGCGCACCTTACCCACCTTGTTTACTACGATGTGGTCGATGGCGGGCGATTCGATCGGGAAAATACGCTCCACGCCTATGGTTCCAGACATCTTACGGACCGTAAAGCGTTTCTTCTCGCCATGTCCGCAAATCTTGATAACTACGCCGCGATACAACTGTACACGTTCCTTGTTACCTTCCACGATACGATATGCCACCGTCACCGTGTCTCCTGCCTTGAAACTGGGGTGTTGTTTGCCGGTAGCAAATGCTTCTTCTGCAATTTTAATCAAATCCATTGTTTTTTCTTTTTAAATTGTTATCGTTACAACGCAACATACCAGGCCTCTTCTCAACTTGTCCTGACAGCGATTGCGCGAAAGCGGTGCAAAGAAACGGATTATTTGTCAGATACACAAATATTTTGAGTAATTTATGTGCGAAGCACCCGTTCTGCCGTCGTTTTTGCAGCTGCCACACGACGGATGGGGCGGGCGGTAACAAGATTTGTTCCGATTGCAAATTCATGTTCCCTGGAGAGGCACATTGTAAATGAAATGTACTATATTTGTGCACTTTTTTTGAAAAACGTACAGTATGAAGAAATTTTTTGGTAATAGTGTATCGGGTGTATTTCTCGGCTTGGCGCTCTGCCTGGCAGCCTGCCGGCCGACCTATGAAGTGACCCGCGTGGAAGGCTACAGGGTGGCAATGGACTCTACCCTGACGGCGGATGCCGCAATGGATGCCCTGGTGGCTCCCTACAAGGCGGGAGTAGACAGTGTGATGCAGCGGGTGGTAGGCACGTCGGCCGTGTCGATGGAAGCCGAACGTCCGGAAAGTTTGCTGTCGAACTTAGTGGCGGACGTGCTGCGTGATGCGGCTGCCCCGGCCACAGGCAAGGCGGCCGACATGGGGTTGGTCAACATGGGCGGCCTGCGCAACGTGATTACGAAAGGCCCTGTGACGTGCGAGCACATCTTTGAAATCCTGCCTTTCGAAAACTCCCTCTGTGTCCTCACGCTGAAGGGCGAAACCTTGAAACAATTGTTCGAAAACATCGCAGCGCGTGGCGGCGAAGGTGTCAGCGGTGTGAAGCTGACTATCAGTGCAGACGGCAGACTGCTGGATGCCACGATAGGAGGCCGCCCGGTGGAAGACGGACGTATGTACACGGTGGCCACCATCGACTACCTGGCCGAAGGCAACGACGGCATGACCGCGCTGATTCAGGCCGAACATCGCGAGTGTCCCGCTGAAGCCACGCTGCGCAACCTCTTCATGCAGTATGTCGAACAGCAGACGGCTGCGGGAAAACCGCTGACTGCCCGTCTGGAGGGACGGATTGTGGTGAAATGAAAAAGAACGGAAGCTTTATTCAGTATTTAACGATTTAGCAAAATGAAAACAAGCGTCAAGCAACTATGCGTACTCCTGTTGGGAGCCGCGTGTGCGTTGGGGACTGCCTCGGCGCAGCAAGTCAAACAGTTGTATATCCTCCACACGAGTGACACACACAGCCGCATCGAACCGATTGCCACCAACGCCGCTGACCCTTATGCCGGTCTGGGAGGCGTGGCACGCCGTGCCGGTTTTGTCAAGGAGTATCGCAAACAGCATCCCGAAACCCTGCTGCTCGACTGCGGCGACATATCGCAAGGTACACCTTATTATAATATGTACAAGGGCGAAGTGGAAGTGAAAGCCATGAACCTTATGGGCTACGATGCCATGACCATCGGCAACCATGAGTTCGACTTCGGACTGGAGAACATGGCACGGCTGTTCCGCATGGCAGACTTTCCCGTGGTCTGCGCCAACTACGACGTGACGGGCACCGTGCTCGAAGGACTGGTGAAACCCTACGTGGTGCTGGAGCGTGACGGACTCCGCATCGGCATCTTCGGCCTTGGTCCCAAACTGGAAGGACTGGTGCAGACCGACAAGTGCGAAGGGGTGATATACAAGAACCCCATGAAGACGGCGCGGGAGACAGCCCGCCTGCTGAAGGAAGACAAGCATTGCGATGTGGTGATATGCCTCTCCCACCTGGGCATCTATCCCGGTGCGGATGCTTCGGAAGCCTACGACAACAACCTGGTGGGTTTCACCCGCTACATCGATGTCGTGCTGGGCGGACACACCCACACCGACATGGACAAGCCGGCATCCTACCAAGATGCCGACGGGAAACCGGTACCGGTCATGCACGTAGGACGGAGCGGCACCTACGTCGGGGTGATTGAACTGACCCTCACGGAAGAATGAGATCCTTAATGTTTTTTCTATATAACAGTTGAATAAAATGAAAAAGAAGAGAACGGCCTTTGATGGCATATTATTGTTGTTTTTATGTTTTCTGACGGCGGCATTGCCCATGCAGGCAGAAACCTTTGCACATCCTGCGGAGATGGATGGACGTTGCAGGCAATGGGTAGATTCTGTGTTCTCACAGATGAGCCGCGAAGAGAAAATCGGCCAGCTGGTGGTGGCTGTGTTGCCTGCACGGGCTGACGGGCAAACCAAGAAGCTGGTGCGCGGGCTGGTCAAGAAGCAGAAGATAGGCGGTATCCAGTTTTACGGGGGTACGACCGAAGCACAAGCCCTGCTTACCAACCTGGCCCAAAAGAATGCCACACTGCCCGTGATGGTGCTGCCTGCAGGCAAACGGTTGGCCGATGGTTTGGCAGATGTGCCGGTCTTTCCTAACGACGAGGCGCTCCGCTGCATATCCGACCCTTCCCTGTTGGAAGCCTACACAAAAGAAGTGCAACGGGAATACCGCGAACTGGGCATGGCAGACAGTTGCCTCCTGTCGGACAAAACCCAACCGACAGGACTGCCCGAGAGCGTGGTGGTGACGTGGAGGGCACAGGCCGAAGTGGCACGCCTGCAGGCTGCCGTGAATGCGGGCGAACTGTCTGCCGCCGAACTGGATGCCCGTTGCCGACAGGTACTGGCCTATAAGTACCGGGTAGGACTGCGCCGTCAGCAACCGGCATTGCCGGTAAACGGCATCGGCCATCGCATCAATTCGGAAGAAGCGCAAGCCTTGGCCGGGCAGTTGAAGCAGGCAACCGTGACGGTGGTCAACAACTATTTCGACGTGCTTCCCCTGTCTGCTGTCAAAGGGGGAACGGCTGTGTTGAGTGTCGGCGAGGCAGGCAAGGACGCTCCCTTTGTGGAAGCCCTGAAGAAATACACGGAAGTGGCCTCATACCAACTGGCCATCGATGCCGACGAAGCTGCGTGCAAGGCCGTTGAAGAGCAGCTGAAACCTTACCGGCGACTGATAGTCACCATCACGGAGTCGACCGGCTATCTGTTCGTCGGCCAACAAGTGTCCGACTTTCTGGGCAAACTGGACGTACAGGCACCGGTGGTATACGTGCTGTTTGCTCCCCAGTTCTCGTTGCTGACCTTGAACCCCGCCGTTACACGTTCGAATGCCTTGGTGTTGGCGCACTCCTCCGATCCCGCCTTGCAGCAACACGTGGCCGATGTATTGTTTGCCAAAGCGGCAGCCAACGGGCGGCTGGCCACAAACATAGGCCGTACTTTCCCTGCGGGAAGCGGTTGCGACATACATGAGGGCATGGAACCCGGCAAACTGATTCCGGAAGACAGCGGACTGAAGTCGTACATCTTGCGGCGGGTCGATCAGTTGGCCCAACGTGGGGTAAATGAGAATGCCTATCCCGGATGCCGCGTCTTGATACTGAAAGACGGACAGGCCGTTTACGACAAAGGCTTTGGCACGCATTCCGACACGGACTCGACGGCTGTCCGTCCCACCGACCTCTTCGATTTGGGCGACCTGACCAAACCGATGGCTACCATGCTGGCTGTCATGAAGCTGTACGACGAAGGCAAGCTGAAGCTGGACGAGAAAGTCTCTGCCTACCTGCCCGTCTTGCGGAAGGGAGACAAACAGAACATCACGGTTCGCGAACTCTTGATGCAGAGATCCGGACTGCCCCCACACATCCGTTTCTATATGGACATCATCGACCCGAATTCGGTGCACGGTCCTTACGCCCAAAGTTGGGTGGACGAGTGGCACAAGACCCGCATCAGCGAGCATAGCTATTTCTGTTCGGACTTCAAGTTCAAGAACGGCATGATTTCGCCCAATCAGACAGCCAACCACACCATGCAGATGGCCGAAGGGCTTTGGCTGAACAAGAGTTTCAAGAACACCCTCTTGCAGACCATTGTCAAGACCGACCTGGGAAGCAAACGCAGCGTGGATAGCAATCCGGGCTTCATCCTGCTGCAACAAATCGTGGAAACGCTCTCCGGACAACCCCTCGACCAGTATGTCGCCAAGGAGTTTTATGCACCGATGGGACTAACGCATACCTTGTTCCGCCCGCTGGAGAAATATGGGAAGGATGAAATCATGCCCACCTCTTCCAACGACTTCCTACGCCGGCAAGACCTGTGCGGCTATGTTCACAACGAGGCTGCGGCCTGCTTGGGAGGAGTGTCCGGTAATGCAGGTCTGTTCTCCACTGCAGAAGAAGTGGGCAAAGTGTTCCAGATGCTGCTGAACGGTGGCGAGTGGAACGGGAAACGCCTGTTGAGCGAAGCCACTTGCCGCTTGTTCACAACGGAGGTGCCCAATACAGGCCGTTACGCCTTAGGCTTTGAGCGTCCGGACACCGAGCCGGGCAGTCAGTGCTCACCTTCCACGCCGTCCGAAGTTTACGGACAAACCGGATATACGGGCACATGCGTGTGGGCCGACCCGAAGAACAACCTCGTTTTTGTGTTCCTGAGCAACCGCCTTTGTCCCAATGTGTGGAACACGAAACTCACCGACATGAAGATTTGCCGGGAAATACAGGAACTGGTCTATCAGAGTCTGGCAAATTAGGAAACCGGTGGGAAGGTACTTCCCGAAAACGTTTCCCCCGCCCACAGAAACAGAAAGGGCAAACGGGATGATTATTCATATTAAGGACAGGTTGGCAAAGGACAGGGCAGCAATACGGGTAATCCCAACAGGCTGAGTCCTGTTCCTTGCCGACTTGTCGATTCAATAAAACTGAACCGTTATGAAAAGATGGATCTTGCTATTCTTGTTGTTATTGGGGTGTTGCGGACAGACTGCATTGGATGCCAGCCGCAACCTTTTGCCCCCAGAACCGACCCTGCCTGCCGAACCTGGTCTGGTACGTGCATGGATGAACCACGAAGGTTGCCGGCAATGGGTGGACTCCGTCATGGAAAACCTGACACTGGAGGAACGCATCGGACAACTTTTCATCTACACCATTGCTCCCCAGCAGGACGCGGCCAACAAGGCACTGTTGCGCAAGGTGGTCGAGACGTACAAAGTGGGCGGACTGCTTTTCTCCGGCGGACAATGGCAAGACCAGGTGGCTCTGACCAACGAAGCCCAGCGCATGGCCGACATTCCCCTGATGATAACGTTCGATGGCGAATGGGGACTTTCGATGCGCTTGCCCGGAATGCCGACTTTCCCTAAAAACAGGGTGCTGGGGTGCATCCGCAACGACAGCCTGATTTATGAATACGGGGTGGAGATGGCACGCCAATGCCGTGAGATGGGGGTGCAAGTCAATTTTGCCCCCGTGGCCGATGTGGATGTCAATCCCAGGAATCCCGTCATCAACAACCGTTCTTTCGGCGAAAACCCCGACAATGTGGCGCGGAAAGCCATAGCCTATGCCAGCGGACTGGAGGCAGGAGGGGTGCTGTCGGTCAGCAAACACTTCCCCGGACACGGCGATACGGAAGCCGATTCGCACAAGACACTGCCATTGCTCCCTTTCACACGGGAGCGGCTGGACAGCATCGAGCTTTACCCTTTCAGGCAGATAGTCGGAGCCGGACTGGGAGGCATCATGGTGGGACACCTGGAAGTACCGGCCCTGGAACCGAAGGCAGGAGTACCGGCTTCGCTTTCGCACAACCTTGTGACCCGACTGCTGAAGGAGGAACTGGGCTTTCGCGGCCTTGCCTTTACCGACGCGCTTGCAATGGGCGGAGCAGGCAGTCACAACACGCTTTGCCTGCAAGCCCTGAAAGCAGGAGAAGACATGCTGCTGGTGCCGCGTCGCATCAAAGAGGAAATGGCTGCGGTGGTGGAAGCTGTAAAGAAGGGAGAACTGCCACAATCGGCCATCGACGCAAAGTGCCGGAAAGTACTGACCTACAAATACGCGCTCGGACTGTATCAGAAGCCTTTTGTACGCCTGGCCGGACTGAAAGAGCGCATCCAGACACCGGATACGGAACATCTGATCAGCCGGTTGAACATGGCAGCCATCACCCTGGCAGCCAATCACGACGGGATATTGCCCTTAGACCCCACTCTCGAAGAAGTGGCCGTGTTGAGCGTGGGAGATCCCGACAAGCTCCAACCTTTCCTCAAGTCGCTTTCCCGCTATGTACGTCCGGTGACTTACCGGCTGAGCCCCGGACTTTCAACTGTGGCACAACAGCAGCTGATGGACAAACTGGCCGGCTACAAGCGCGTGCTGGTTTGCATCACCGAGCGGCAAGCCGGTGCTTACCTGTCTTTCTTCGCCCGTTTCCGGACAGATGTGCCGGTGGTTTTCCTCTTCTTTGTGCCGGAGAAACAGGTCGCTTCCTGGCAACAAGCCGTAAAGGGAGCCGGTACTGTCCTGATAGCCCACTCCGACCGCAGCGACGTGCAGCGTCAGTCGGCCAGGATTCTCTACGGGGAAGCCGGAGTCGATGGGAGACTTTCGGTTGGCATCGGTACGTTGTTTGCCGCAGGCGACGGGGTGACCCTGTTACCCAGACAAACGATGACCCGCATCCTGCCGGAAGACCACGGGATGGACTCCCGCATCCTCGCCCGCATTGACACGATTGCAATGGAAGGCATCCGTAAGGGAGCCTATCCAGGCTGCCAGATTGTTGTGCTGAAGGACGGAGAAGCCGTGTACGACAAAGCCTTTGGCACCTACACGTGGCCACGCTTTCCCGGCGACACGACGGCACGTCCCGTGACACAGACAGCAGTGTACGACATCGCTTCGCTCACGAAACCGACCGCCACACTGCTGGCCGTCATGAAACTATACGACAAAGGGCGCATCAGCCTCACCGACCGTCTGGCAGACCACCTGCCTTTCTTGCGGGGCACGGACAAAGGGAACATCACCGTGCGCGAGTTGCTGCTGCACGAATCCGGTTTGCCGTCTACCCTGTTGTTCTACGTAGATGCCATCGACCAGGAGAGTTATCCCGGTACACTCTTCAGGGGACAGAAAGATGCGCTCCACCCCGTGCGCATCGGAAGCCGGACGTGGGCCAATCCGCATTTCCGCTTCAAGGAAGGACTCACGGCGTGCGACTCGTCTGCGACATACGCTTTACAGGTGGCAGACAGTCTTTGGCTGCACCGTTCTTTCAAGGACAGCTGTATGCAGAGGATAGCCGGCAAACCTTTGCGCGACAAGCGTTACCGTTACAGCTGCGTAGGATTCATCCTGCTTCAGCAGCTGGTGGAAGCGAATGCAGGTATGCCGCTGGACGAGTATGTGCAACAGGAATTTTACGGCCCGATGGGACTGGAACGCACCGGCTACCTCCCCCTGCAACGGTTGCCCAAGGAAGAGATTGTTCCCTCGGCCGATGACCCGTTCCTGCGGAAAAGCGTTTTGCAAGGATTTGTACACGATGAGTCGGCTGCTTTCCTGGGCGGCGTTTCCGGCAATGCAGGTCTGTTTTCCACGGCAGAGGAGGTGGCCAGACTGTTCCAACTGCTGTTGAACGAAGGCGAATGGGACGGCAAACGCTACCTGAGTGCGGAAACTTGCCGCCTGTTCACCACCACCGTTTCCCGGAAAAGCCGCCGTGGACTGGGATTTGACAAACCGGACTCCCGTCAACCGGACAAAAGCCCGTGTGCCGCGTCCACTCCCGCCTCGGTCTACGGACACACGGGATTCACAGGCACGTGCGCCTGGGCAGACCCGGAGAACAGGATGGTTTACGTCTTTTTGTGCAACCGCCTTTTTCCCGATGTCTGGAACACGAAACTGATGCAACTGGACATCCGCACGCGCATACAGGAGGTTCTGTACGAAGCGTTGGAGTGACCATGCGGTCACTCCACGATTGCTTCAATCTGTTCCAGTTCTTCGACTGAAAAGGAAGTGTTGCCGAGTGCTTTCAGGTTGTCGGCCAGTTGTTCCACCGAACTTGCCCCGATGATGACCGATGCCACCAGTTCGTCTTTCAGCAGCCAGGCCAATGCCATTTCAGCCAGCGTCTGCCCGCGTCGGGCGGCCACTTCGTTCAATGCCCTGATTTTCTTCAGCACGTCTTCGGTCAATGCTTCTTTCTTCAGGAAACCTCCACGTGCCATGCGCGAGTCTTCGGGTATGCCGTTGAGGTAACGGTCGGTCAGCAGCCCTTGTGCCAACGGTGAGAAAGCTATGAATCCCGTGCCGTTTGCCTGTGCCTGCCGCAAGATGCCCTGTTTCTCCGGGTCGCGGCTGAAAAGGCTGTAACGCCCCTGGTAGAGCAGGCAGTGCACGTCGCGCTCTTCCAGGTACTGATAGGCTTGCACAGCCTTGTCTGCCGGATACTTGGAGATTCCTACGTACAACGCCTTGCCCTGACGCACGATGTCCACCAGCGTTTGCAACGTTTCTTCCAGCGGTGTGTCGGGGTCGTAACGGTGCGAGTAGAAGATGTCCACATATTCCAGGTTCATCCGCTTCAGGCTTTGGTGCAGGCTGTTCATCAACGACTTGCGCGAGCCCCAGTTGCCGTAAGGGCCGGGCCACATGTCGTGTCCGGCTTTGGTGGAGATGAAGAGCTCGTCGCGGTAAGGAAGGAACGATTTCTTCATGATTGCACCAAAGGTTTCTTCGGCGGAGCCGTAGGAAGGACCGTAGTTGTTGGCCAGGTCGAAGTGGGTGATGCCCCGGTCGAAAGCGTAGTGAGCCATCGCCTGCGAGTTTGCCAACGTATTCACATCGCCGAAATTGTGCCAGAGCCCCAGCGATATTTCCGGCAGGAGAATACCGCTCCGTCCGCAACGGCGGTATTGCATACCGCTTTCATATCGGTCGGGAGCCGGAGAGTAAATGGGAGTAATCATACGTCTTATGTCGTTTTACGGCGGCCTTAACCGGCTCAACCCAGCTTGCCCAATGCCTCTTTGATGCGACGGATGGCCTCGACAATGTTCTCGTCACTGGTGGCATAGCTCATGCGGATGCACTCGGGCGCACCGAATGAAGCACCGCCCACACAAGCCACGTGCCCCACTTCCAGCAGGTACATGGCCAGGTCGTCGGAGTTTTCTATCTTGCGTCCGTCAGCGGCCGACTTGCCGAAGAAAGCGCTGCACTTGGGGAAGAGGTAGAAAGCACCTTCCGGCACGTTGACCTCCAGGCCCGGAACTTCCTTGGCCAGCTTCACTATCAGGTCGCGGCGACGTTCAAAGGCCCGGCGCATTTCTTCCACCGGTGCCTGCGTGCCTGTGTAGGCGGCTTCGGCTGCCTTTTGCGACACCGAGCAAGGTCCCGACGTGTATTGTCCTTGCAGCTTGTTGCAAGCCTTCACCACCCATTCGGGTCCCGCGATAAAACCGATGCGCCAGCCCGTCATGGCGTATGCCTTCGACACACCGTTGACAATCACCGTGCGTTCTTTCATTTCGGGGAACTGGGCGATGCTTTCGTGCTTGCCCACGTAGTTGATATGCTCGTAAATCTCGTCGGCAATGACCATCACCTGCGGATGTTTGGCCAACACGGCTGCCAGTCCGGCCAGTTCCTCGCGGCTGTAGACCGAGCCTGTGGGATTGGAGGGCGAGCAGAGAATCAGTGCCCTGGTCTTGGGCGTGATGGCGGCTTCCAGCTGGGCGGGCGTAATCTTGAAGTCTTGCTCGATGCCCGCACTCACAATGACGGGGACACCTTCGGCCAGCTTCACCATTTCCGGATAGCTCACCCAGAACGGAGCGGGGATGATGACCTCATCGCCGGGATTCACCAGCACCAGGACGGTGTTGCACACCGACTGCTTGGCACCGTTGGCACAGGAGATTTGTGCGGCTGTATAGTCCAAACCGTTTTCCTTTTTCAGTTTCTCCACGATGGCATTGCGCAGGGCCGGATAACCGGCCACGGGAGAGTAGCGCGAATAGTTTTCGTCTATCGCTTTTTTGGCCGCTTCCTTGATGTGGTCGGGCGTATTGAAATCGGGTTCCCCCACACTCAGGTTGATAACGTCTACACCTTGCGCCTTGAGTTCGGCACTTTTTTGCGACATGGCCAGCGTCGCCGAGGGCGACAAACTGTTCAAACGATCTGATAACTGGTTCATTCTTGTTTCGATATTAAAGGTTATTCTGCAAATCTGTTTGCAAAGTAAGTGATTTCTCTTGAAATGTGAAAAGAAAAAGTCCGGGAAAGCCGTACCAGTCCGCTTTTCCTGTCACTTGTTGAAATGCAACACGTGCCCCATCCGTTCCTTTTTGGTGCGCAGGTAGCGTTCGTTGTAAGGATTGGGCGACGTTTCGATGGGCACGATTTCGGCTATTTCCAGCCCGTAGGCTTCCAGTCCCACGCGCTTCACCGGATTGTTGGTCATCAGGCGCATTTTGTGCACACCGATTTCGCGCAAGATTTGTGCCCCCACTCCGTAGTCGCGTTCGTCGGCCAGGTGTCCGAGGCAGATGTTGGCATCCACGGTGTCCATGCCGTTTTCTTGCAGTTTGTAGGCTTTCATCTTCTCCATCAGTCCGATGCCGCGCCCTTCCTGGTTGAGGTAGACCACCACGCCCTTGCCTGCCTGTTCAATCATTTGCATGGCCTTGTGCAACTGTTCGCCGCAATCGCACCGTTTGGAGCCGAAGATGTCTCCCGTGGCACAGGAAGAATGCACCCGCACCAAGATGGGTTCTTCCGGTTCCCATGTGCCCTTGAAGAGGGCCACGTGATCGAACCCGTTGGATTTCTGGCGGAAAGGAATGAGCCGGAAGTCGCCGTAAGCGGTGGGCATATTCACCTCCACACCCTTTTCGACGATGGACTCCTGCTTCAGGCGGTAGGCTATCATATCGCGGATGGAGATGAGCTTCAAACCGAATTCATCGGCCATCCGGCGCAGTTCGGGCAGACGGGCCATTGTGCCGTCCTCGTTCATAATCTCCATCAAGGCACCTGCCGGATAAAGCCCTGCCAAACGACAGAGGTCGATGGTGGCTTCCGTATGCCCGGCACGGCGCAGCACTCCTTTCTCCTGGGCATAAAGCGGGTTGATGTGCCCGGGGCGGCCGAAAGTGGAAGGCGTGGAGGCCGGATCGGCCAGCGCACGGATGGTGGCAGCACGATCGGCAGCAGACACACCGGTGGTGCAGCCCTCCAGTTTGTCGATGGTCACCGTAAAAGGCGTGCCCAGCACGGACGTGTTGTCCGTCACCTGATGGGGCAAGTCCAGTTCCTTGCAACGCGACACCGTAATAGGGGCGCACAACACGCCACGGGCATGTTTCAGCATGAAATTCACCTTCTCCGGTGTAATCATTTCAGCGGCGATAATCAGGTCGCCTTCGTTCTCGCGGTCTTCGTCGTCTACTACGATGACAAACTTGCCGGCCTTGAAGTCTTCAACGGCTTCTTCTATCGTGTTCAGTCTTACGTTTTCCATATATGTAAATCTACTGGTGATTGTTTATTGTCAATGATTCATTTTGCCGATAACCAGTTGCACGTCGTTGTTTGTCTTGACAATGCGTTCCATGTCCTTGCTCAGGCGGAGGCGGAAAGCCCAGATGCGGAAGTAAAAGAACAGCCCTACGGGCACACACACACAGCAAGCCACGTTCAACCAATATTTCCGGAACGGCCTCACGTGAGCGTGTACCGGAATGATGGGGTAGTTGTTCAGCACAGCCAGCAAGGAAACCGACGTGGTGTTGGACATTTCGTCCACCAGCGCTTCCAGCCGCTCGTTGATGTGTTCCATTTCGGTATCTTCTTCCTCGTTCAGCCACAGCTTGAAGTAGTTGGGGGCATGTTTCAGGTCTCTCTGCTCCATATAGGTCCGGCAGTCAGCGGAAAGCTGTTGCAGGTCGCCAGGCAGACGTGCATAGTCCGGGTCGTGGATGATGACCTCCTTGCGTAAGAGGTGACGCACGCTGCGGATGCCCACCACTTTCTTTATCCAACTGATGTAGGCATCGGCGTTCAGCACCACGGAGTCGTTGTTTGACTTGTAGGTGAGAAAAGCCCCCAGCGGTGCCAGTATGGCGGTACTGGTCCACATCCCCATCCACACAATCCACTTTCCGTCGCGGGCCATCTTGTAGCTCGACGTGTCGATGATGTAGTAGATGATGAAGATAAGCACCGACACCACCACCGGCATACCCAATCCGCCCTTGCGGATGATGCCGCCCAGCGGTGCGCCGATGAAGAAGAAGATGAGACAGGCCAGCGAGTAAGTCAGCTTTCTGTGCCAGGCAGTCTGGTGCCGGCGCAGGTTGGTTTCGGTCTGTTCGAGGTTGAATTTCTTGAAGTTCCAGTCGCTTGCCGCACTCTCGGACTGGTTCACAGCAGACGCAATGATCTTCTGCTTGTCCGTCAGGGTGGCGATATTGAACAGGCTGTCCATGTTGTAATATTCCCGGCCGGCCAAGGCCTGTTCAATCTTCGTGGTGTCGTTCTTGGTCAGGTTGCCGGAAGGGCGGTAAACCCGTTTCATGGCGTCGTTGTAGTAGCTCCGGCCAAGGCTGTCGTTCCTCATTTGCATGGAATCAATGTCGGCCTGGAGGGTACCCATGTCTTTACTGTTCGACTGGTTGCTCATGATGCCCGCATCCACCATGTTGAAGTCCGAATCGAACTCGATGATGGCGTGCTTTTCGCGGAAAGTCTCCCTCCGGTAAGGCACGTTTTTCTGGTTCATGTTCTGCGACTTGATGTTCTCAAACAGCTCGCCGCTGTAGAGGCGGAGGTAGAGATGCTGCTTGTCGGCAGTCATTTCCAGCCGGCCGGAATCGGACTTGATGATTTGCGCGTTGTCAAATCCGTTCTCGAAGTTATAGATAAGTACGTCGTAGAGCATTCCGGTCTTGCGGTTCTTGTGCTTGACATACAGGTTGTAGCCGTCTATCTCGTCATAGAACATTCCTTCGGGTATGTCCAGTTCGGGCGACTTTTGCCGCATGGAGAGAAGAAGAGTCCACAGCTTGGCCTCCGCCTTGGGGCCGATGACGTTCTGGAAGTAGAAAGATATGCAGCAGACAACGGACACGAATATGATGAGCGGGCGCATGATTTTCACCAACGAAATGCCCGCAGCCTTCATGGCCAGCAGTTCGAAGCGTTCGCCGAAGTTACCGAAAGTGATGAGGGCGGCCAGCAGAATGGCGAGAGGCAGCGAAGCCGGCACGAGCGTAAGGGCAGAGTAGAAAAAAAACTGGGCGAGTACGGTCATCTCCAATCCTTTGCCCACCATATCGTCCACATACTTCCACAAAAACTGTAACATGAAGATGAAAAGGCAAATGAAGAAAGTACCGGCAAAGAGCAGGCAAAAGCTCTTCAGGATGAATATGTCTAGCTTTTTAATCTTAAAAGGCAGCATTCTTGTTACTATGCAATGAGTATGCAAAGGTAGTACAAAAAACGGGAGTGCAGGAACTTTTTAATTGAAAGTTAACTAAAAACCACATGTCCGGCGCAAAGTCTCCACTTGCGATTCCCACAACTCACACAAGTCGTCCACTTCGTCGGCGTTGGCAAAGTCGGTAATCTCCAGAACAAAGTCGTTGGTCAGTTCGCTGTTTGTCATTTTCAGTTCAAAGTATTCGCGCGGGTTTTCACAGTCTTTCCATTGGAACCGGATGAACGAGTAAGCCCTGACGGCAATAATTCCGGCAGTGCGCATTTCCGTCTTCCCCCAGAAAAAAGTAACAGTCTTGTTGTCCGTCTGTACACGGTCCGCAAACCAGCTTTCCAACCCACTGGGAGTACTGATGGCCGACCAGAGAATCGGCTTGGACGTAGCTTTTAAAAGGTACTCCAAATGTACTTTCTTTCTTTCCATAGTTCGTGCAACTTTCAAGCCGCCAAAATACATACTTTTTTCTAATTGACGAAAATAATTCACTTATTTTATATACGGGTCTGTACGTCCCTTTCATTCTCCCTCATTCTGAGCACATTAACAGCACGCAGAATTGCGCAACCGGGACACAGGCACGGAACGCGCTCGGTACAGGCAATCCATTTCCGGATTACAGGCACGGAGCGTGCTCCGTGCCTGTAATCCGGAAACACATTATATGTACCCGGGAAGAAAGGCACAGATTCATCCCGCACAAAGCATAAATGAGCGATAAAAGAAACACCTCTGGCTATGCTCCCGGCATCGCTGCGGGCAAAAAGCACCGCTTTTCTCCGCAAAAACAAGGAACCTGGAACTGTTTTTAATGAAAGCGTCGTGGATTTCCGGCAAAATATCGGAAAAAGTTTTGGCAGTTCAAATAAAAGACCTATCTTTGCACCCGCAATCGGAAAACGATGGCGGGATAGCTCAGATGGTTAGAGCGCATGATTCATAATCATGAGGTCCCGGGTTCAATCCCCGGTCCCGCTACATAATATTGTAAAGTTTTAGGGACTGTCGGGTGGCTTCCACACCTGGCGGTCTTTTTTTTATCCCCGCCGGATCGTTCTTTTGCAACCCGGTTGCAGAATGCAAATCCTACCTTTGCGGCAGAAAAATCAAAAAACATTCTGCCATGAATACGGATTCACACCATCCCCAAACTCCGGCTGCAAATCCGGCCGGCTGCGATGCTTCCCGCAAAGATTCCATCGCTTCCTGCAGTTGTCACGAGCATCACCGGCAGTGTCATGCCCAGGAACCACATACAGTCCCGCCCTTCTTACTCCCCGGACTTTCGTTCGTACTGCTGGCGACGGGCATCGTGCTGGGACACCTCGGTGCTGCCTGGTATGCGCAACCTGCTGTCAGGCTCTCCTGGTTTGTCGCCGCTTTTCTGCCCGTGGGGTTGCCCGTGATGAAAGAGGCATGGGAAGCCATGCGCGAGAAAGACATCTTCAACGAGTTTTTGCTCATGACCATCGCCTCCATCGGCGCGTTCTGCATCGGCGAATATCCGGAGGCCGTGGCCGTCATGCTGTTCTACACCATCGGCGAGACCCTGCAAGACAAGGCTGTAGACAAGGCCACGCGCAACATCGGCAGCCTGCTTGACATGCGCCCCACACACGCTGATGTCCTGCGCGGAGACGGTTACATCTCTGTCCAGCCCCAGGCTGTCCGCCCCGGCGAGCGGATTGAAGTGAAACCGGGCGGGCACATCCCGCTGGACGGCACACTGCTGGAAGAGGAAGCCCTGTTCGACACCTCCGCGCTGACGGGCGAAAGCCTGCCGCGCATCATCCGCAAAGACGGGCAAGTGCTGGCCGGCATGATTGTCGCCGGACAGGCCGTCCACATACACGTCACCCACCCCTACGAACAAAGCGAACTGGCCCGCATCCTGGACATGGTGAAGGATGCTGCCGGGCGCAAAGCACCTGCCGAACGGTTCATCCGCCGCTTCGCCCGCATCTACACGCCGATTGTCATCCTGCTGGCCGTACTGATTGCGACCGTCCCGGCAATGGTGGCTGCCTGGCTGCCCTCGTTCCACTATGTCTTCGAGGACTGGCTCTACCGGGGTCTGGTATTCCTGGTCATTTCCTGTCCGTGCGCATTGGTCATCAGCGTGCCGCTGGGCTACTTTGCCGGCATCGGCAGGGCTTCGCGCAACGGCATCCTGTTCAAGGGCGGCAATTACCTCGATGCCATCACGCACGTCAACTGCATCGCTTTCGACAAGACGGGCACGCTGACCACCGGCCGTTTTCAGGTGGACGGTATCCGGGCACAACAACTCTCCGAACAAGCCCTGCTGAGTCTTGTGGCAGCAGTGGAGAAGAAAAGCACCCACCCCATCGCACAGGCCATCGCAGACTATGCAAAGCAGCAAGGCATCGCACCGGCCACGGTTGACTCCATCTGCGAAGTAGCCGGACACGGCATGGTTGCCACGGCAGACGGCAGACAAGTGCTCGTGGGCAACCGCCGCCTGCTGGAAGAACGGGGCATAGACCTGCCCGACCGGACGGACGGACAATCGCTGACCACCGTGTTCTGCGCCATTGACGGCACATACGCAGGAGCCATCTCCCTGTCGGATGCCCTGAAGGACGATGCGTCTGCCACCATCGGCCAACTGAAAGCTTTGGGCATCGACGACCTCGTCCTGCTCTCCGGCGACAAGAAAGAAACGGTGGAAAAATATGCCCGCGAACTGGGCATTGCCAAAGCCTTCGGGGAACTTTTGCCCGAAGACAAGTCCGCTTATGTGGAACAGGCCGCCCGGCAACCGGGGCGCACAATCGCATTCGTGGGCGACGGCATAAATGACGCGCCCGTCCTGGCATTGAGCAATGTGGGCATTGCCATGGGCGGCTTGGGCTCGGATGCCGCCATCGAAAGTGCCGATGTGGTGATTCAGACCGACCAGCCGTCGAAAGTGGCAACCGCCATACGCATCGGCCGCATCACGCGCGGCATTGTCCGTCAGAACATCGTCGGAGCCATCGCAGTCAAGGTGGCCGTGCTGTTGGCCGGAACTTTGGGATATGCTTCCTTGTGGGGAGCCGTGTTTGCCGACGTGGGAGTGGCCGTGCTGGCCGTGCTCAACGCTGTACGCATCCTGGGCAAACGGGTTTGACCCCGCGAACCCATGCACGCAAAAAACGCAGACAGACGCAGGGTTTATTATTTCCCCCTGCGTCTGTCTGCGTTTCTTGTGTCGTCGCAAGCCGATGCGGCCCGTAACTTATTTTATTCCCAGTTGTGCCTTCACCTTCGCGGTCACATCCACACTTTGCGGACCCACGTAGGCCACGGGTGTGCGTGACATATCAAAAATGTAAACCACGCCTTCAGCTTTGCCCACGGCCTGCACTGCTTCGTCCAGCTTCTGGTAGATGGGAGTCAAAGCATCCTGCTGAGCCTTCTGCATGGACTGGTAGGCTTCCTGCTGGAACTGTTGCTGGCGTTGCGCCATGTCCTGCAATTCCTTCTGCCGTCTTTCGGCGATGTTCTTCGGCAGGGAATCAGCCTGCTGCAGAAATTCCTGGTACTTCTTGTTCATCTCGGCTTCCGTACGTTCCATTTCTGTCTGATACTGTTTCGACATGGCATCCAGGTCAGACTGTGCCTGGATGAACTCAGGCATTGCCGTGATGATTTCTTGAGAGTTCATGTGAGCGAACTTTGCTTGCGCCATTGCTCCCAGCGGGAGAGCAAACATAACAATGGCAAATGCGATTTTCTTTAGCATAATGTTTATTATTTAATTGTTTATTATAGGTTCAATGGATTCTTTTCCCCAATCGTGTCAATACCCCATCCGTGCCAGCACCTCGTCGCTGATGTCGATGCTCGGAGAGGCAAAAATGATGCTTGCTGCCGATGCCCTGTCTATCACGAGTCCGTAACCTTCCTGTAGGGAGATGGCTTTCACAGCTTCGTAGATGTCATCCTCGATGGGACCCAGCAGTTCGTCGCGCATCTTGGCCAGTTCCCCTTCCGGGCCGAAATATTTGCGGCGCAGGTCGGCAGCCGCCTTCTCTTTCTCCACGATTTCATCTTCCTTCTGCTTCATCTGTGCCGCCGAAAGGTCTTTCGAACCGGCCTGATAAGCCTCGTAGAGCGTCCTGGCGGCTTCGGAAAGTTTTTCCACTTCGGCCTGCCACTGCTTGGAGACCCGGTTCAACTGTTCGTTGGCGTTCTGATAGTCCGGGATGTTCTTCAGGATATACTCCATGTCAACCAGCGCATACTGCTGCGCATGAGCCGCCATTCCCGTCGCAAACAGCAAGAGCAATAATAGAATGTTCTTTTTCATAACGTTCATGTATTTTTAAATAATGTG
The DNA here is from genome assembly GCA_964413805.1 of uncultured Bacteroides sp. GTDB lineage: Bacteria > Bacteroidota > Bacteroidia > Bacteroidales > Bacteroidaceae > Bacteroides. Next base: position 94,837 of record CAYPUJ010000001.1, read on the forward strand.
ATACATCATTTTCTTCTCCAATCAGAATTCCTGTCCCAGGATGAAGTGGAACTGGCTGCCGCCATACGAACTCGAACCACGGATATTGTCGAAGCCATACGCCCAGTCAATACCCATCATGCCAATCATCGGGAGGTAGATGCGGACACCGACACCCGCCGAACGCTTCAGGTCGAAGGGATTGAAGGAACCCACTTCCGTCCAGGCATTACCGGCTTCCACGAAGGCCAGGGCATAGATGCTGGTGCTCGTCTCCAGCATGAGCGGATAGCGCAACTCCATCACCATGCGCGTATAGGCATATCCCTCGTAACCGTAGGGAGTCAACGAACTGTTCTCATAACCGCGCAAGGCTACACTTTCGGTGGCATAGGTCGAATAGGTGGTCATGCCGTCACCGCCCATGTCGAAGGTTCCGAAAGGAGAGAGCTTGTACTTGTTGTAGTGCCCCAGCAAACCGATATCCAACCGTCCCATCAGAACCGGCGTGTGCTTCACGCTGTAGGGATCCATGAGCGGAATGTACACTTTCGATTTGAATTTCCATTTGTGGTATTCCACCCAACGGTGCATCCGGTTGAGGTCGCTCTGGCTGCTGGTGCTGTACTGGCTGTAGTCGATGCCGTCGAACAGCGAATAAGGCGGTGTCGCCTGCACGGAAAGCGAGAACTCGGAACCCTGGCGCGGATAGATGGGGTTGTCCACCGAATTACGCGAGAGTGTGATGTTCAGGCTTATGTCGTTACACTTGCCGTTGGTGACGATGAAGTATTGCCAGTCTTGCATGATGTAGCGTTGATAGGCCAGCTCTGCCGTAATCTGGAAATAATCGTCCGGCCACTTCAAACGCTTACCGAACATGACCGAAAGCCCCCAGATCTGGATGGACTTGCTCGGGTCGTAATAGTTCTCGTAGCTGAGGTAGTTGCCGTAGTTGTACAGGCCATAGCCATACAGTCCGCTATAGTAACTGTTGTAGTAGCTGTTCAGGTATGCCTGGTTGTAGTACTGGCTGCTGATGTCGGTCTGCCGCGAATAGAAAGCAGATACCGAGAAAGCATTCGGACGCTTGCCGCCAAACCAGGGGTCGTAGAAGGAGATGCTGTACGCCTGGTAGTACTTGGCGTTGGTCTGTCCGCTGATGGTCAGCGTCTGTCCCTCACCCTGCGGCAGGATACCCCGGTAGTTGCTTCCCGGATGCAAGAGGTTGGCCAGGGAGAAGTTGGTGAACTTCAGACTCAGCTTTCCGATGATACCCGTCTGTCCCCATCCGGCCGAGAATTCCACCTGGTCGTTGGGCTTCGAAATCAGGTTGTAGCCGATGTCCACCGTGCCGTCTTCGGGACGGGGCTGGATGTCGGGTGAAATCTGTTCCGGGTCGAAATGTCCCATCTGCTGGATTTCACGCATGGAACGCATCAGGTCGTCGCGGCTGAACAGTTTTCCCGGACGGGTACGCAGTTCGCGGCGCACCACGTTTTCGTAGAGACGGTCGTTGCCGTTGATGTTGACCTTGTTGATGGTGGCCTGCCGTCCTTCGTAGATGCGCATCTCCAGGTCGATGGAGTCGCCCACGATGTTCACTTCCACCGGTTCCAGGTTGTAGAACAGGTAGCCGTTGTTGTAGTAGAGGTTCCCGATGGCATCGTCGTCAATGTTGAGACGTTCGTCCAGCAGCTTCTGGTTGTACACGTCGCCCTTCTTCATGCGGAGCAGGAAGTCCAGGTATTCGGACGCATACAGCGTGTTGCCCACCCAGCTCACGTTGCGCAGGTAGTACTTCTGTCCTTCCTCTATTTCCATATACACGCTCACAGTGCGCTCGTCGTATTGCGAAATGCTGTCTGCCACAATCATGGCATCGCGGTAACCCAGCTCGTTATACTTGTCGATGATGAGTTCCTTGTCGGCCTCGTAGTTCTCTTCCACGAATTTCTTGGTGCGGAACAGATTGACGAGTTTTCCTTTTTCGTTGGTCTTCTTCATCACCCGCTTCAGCTTCTTGGTGGTGATGGCCTCGTTGCCCACAATGGTAATCTCGTGCACCTTCACCTTCTCCTTCTTGTCGATGGTGATGTCCACGAACACTTCGTTTTCCCTGTCCGGATTGTCCAGCTGCACGATGGTGACCTCGGCGTTCTTGAATCCCTTGTCGTCGTAATAACGCTTGATCAGCGTGTTTGCCCGGTCGATGGCGTTCGGCGTAATCTGGTTTCCTTTCAGCAGGGCCACCCTGGCCTCCAGGTCCTCGCGCTCGGACTTCTTCACACCGTAGTAGCGTATCTCGGACACCCGTGGCCGCATGGTCAGGTAGATGGACAGCCACACCTTGTCGTCCTCCATTTTGTCGGCTTCGATGCGCACGTCCGAGAAAAGGCCGTGCCTCCAGTAGCGTTTGGCCGCCTGCGAAATGTCGTCACCCGGAATGGTCACGGTCTGCCCTTTGGAGAGTCCCGAAAGTCCGATAATCACATAGTCCTCGTAGTTGTCGGCTCCGTGCACCTTGATGTCTGCGATTTCATATTTCTTGGGAGTTCCCGAGTAAAGGATGACCGGCTTTTCGTCGCCTACGCTGTCGGTGTCGTTTGTTTCTTGCGCAGCCAGGGAGCCCGCGCCAAACCACAGGCACAACAATGTCACAAATATGGAGAATATACGGTAATGCATTTATATTGTTATTAGAGATTTGTATTGTGTTTAACTGATTTGTTCACTTGTCTTGCCGAACCGCCGTTCCCGCCGCTGGAAGTCGAGGATGGCCTTGTGGAATTCTTCCACCCGGAAGTCGGGCCAATAGGTGTCGCAGAAGTAGAGTTCGGAATAGGCGCACTGCCACAGCAGGTAGTTGCTCAGCCTGATTTCACCGCCCGTCCGTATCAGCAGATCGGGGTCGGGCATGAAGCTGGTGACCAGATGCTGCGACACCACGTCGCTGTCAATCTGCTCCGGAAGCAACGTGCCTTCCTGCACCTCGGCAGCCATGCGGCGCACGGCTTCCGTTATTTCCCAACGCGACGAATAGCTGATGGCCAGCACCAGGCACATTCCCGTGTTGCCGCTGGTGTGTGCGATGCAGTCATCCAACCGCTGCTGCACCTCTTCCGGCAGCTTGGCAACCTCGCCGATGACCCGGAAGCGGACATTGTTCTTCATGAACGTTTCTTCCTCCAGATTGTCCAGCAGGAGAGACATCAGCGCAGCCACCTCGTCCGAAGGGCGGTTCCAGTTCTCTGTGGAGAAAGTGTACAGCGTCAGGAATTTCACGCCCAGCCGTACAGCTTCTTCGATGATGACGTGTACGGTCTCCGTGCCGGCCTGGTGACCGAAGGTGCGTTCTTGCCCGCGCTCCTTGGCCCACCGGCCATTGCCGTCCATGATGATCGCCACATGCCGGGGTATTCGGTTTAAGTCAATCTGATTCGTATCTTGCATTTCCTATAACTACTTGCTTTCCTATATATAATAAGGTGTAAACCGTGCTTTTACTGGATGGCAAAGCCCAAGCGGTTAATCCGTCCGCGCCACACGTTGTAGTACGAGAAGTCGGTAGAACTTGCCACCAGGTAAATGAAGTTGTCTTCGTCCACAGCCAGCGAATAATTCACTCCCACGCCATATCCGATGTCAGAGGTGGAAGGCAACATCACCAGCTCTTCCGTCTCGTACCAGGCCAACCCTGCGGATGACGTATAGATACCTCTCAGCCTTTCACCTACCATGTAGAAGTCGCCTCCGTGATAGACGATGGCCGGATAATAGCCCAGCGCACTTGTCAGGCAATAGGTATTGTAGGAAGTGGTCGGGTCCATAGCGGCCCAGGTAGTACCGTCGTAAGCCCAGGGGATGATGCGTTCGCCCGAGGTGTAGCCCACCACCATCATCTGATACAGCAGGTTTGTCGTCTGGAAAGTGGTGGAATAAAGGTTCTTGCGGGGGAAATCGTCCGGAGCTTCTTCGCCGGTGGTCCATCCCGACTGGTCGGATGCCGCTTCGGCAAACCATGTCACGCCGTCTTCGTCCGTCACCAGGCCGAACAGCCGATCCACGTAGTTCCCCACTAGGGTCACCACCGAACCGCTCAGGCCGTCCTCGCATGCCCAAGCCACACCGTCGGTCGAACTGTACACGTCGCCCGTCTCCGTGGCCACGTAGAGTGCCGTGCCCAGGCTTCCGGCATTTTCGGCTTTCACCACCGATGCCATGTCGGCATCAAGAGGCAGACCGTCAACCGTCACCATTTCCCACGCACCAAACGATTGTGCCGGTGTGCGGTAGGCCACGATGTCCTCTACCCCGTCGTAGAAGTAAATCAGCAGGTCACTCTCCCACGTCACAGCTTTCAGCCGCCGTCCGATGGTGGAACGCACCGGCAACGTAAGGGGCTGCGACCACTGCAGGGAGTCGGGTTCTTGCTGGTGGATATTGATTTTCAGGTAATAATCGCGGTAGGTAGTCAGGTCGGCCGCATGTATCCTGAAGCGCAAGCCGGCTTCCGATGTTGCACCGGTCAGGTCCTGGTAGTTGGAGATGTTCAGTATCGTATCAAGGTCTCCGGAAGTAATGTAACCCGTCACTGTAAACGTATCAATCAGAATACTGTCGATGATGGTGTCCGAGCCTACCGGCAGAGAGTCAATGTTATAAATCAGTCGGTTTACTTGGTCGATTGAGAAAATATAATCCACTCCAAGTATTGTGTCAAGGCTAAAGGCATGTACTGTGGGGTCTGTGCTGGTTTCATACGTCGTGTCCGAATCAAGACATGAACTCATCGCTATCGACACAAGCAGGAAACTCGCAATACATAATAAAAACTTTTGTCTCATTGGCTATTGATAGTGCTTATTTTTACAGTTTGCAAAAATAGGAACATTTTTCTCTCAAAATAGCTTCGGGATGAAGTTTTATACAAAATTATAGATAATACTACTGTTTTTGCCGATAAAGAATATCGAACCCAAAGGAGTTTACACTTCATAAAACAAACGTGAAAAGAGGCAAAAAGAACAATAACAAACAACTATTAATCAGAATATTACATTCTCTTTACAAAAACCGGAAGCCTTCCCCGCTTCCTGCGGATTACCCCTATCGGAAAGGCGTTTGTTCCGCACCTGTATGGAGCACGTCGGACACCTGTACGGAACAAATGGGATGCCTGTATGGAACAAACGGGATGCCTGTACGGAACACGCCCGGTACAGGCAACCGGCAAAGACCCTGTACGCAACGGGCGACCGTCCTACACTTCCTCCCGCTGCCAGTGCAGGTAATCCCTTCCAAACCAACGTTCTACGGTGAAGGGGATGCCGCCGTCCACCACCGGAGCCTTCACCCCGGTGTGCAACAGGCGGGGAGCCCGTTCGACCACTATCTCGTCCCAGCATCCGGCATCGAGGAACGAACCGATCAGACGGCTGCCACCCTCCACCAGCAGCGACTGCAGGTTGCGTTCCCAGAGTGCCTCCAGCAGCCGTGGCAGCAAGTCCTGCCACGCCTCCACCCGCACATACTCCAGTCCTTTCACCTTATTTATATAGGGCGTTTCGGGACGCTCCGTGACAACCAGCGTGCGCACGCTCCCGTCGAACAGGCGGAGCGAGGAAGGCAACGCCAGGCTGCGGTCCACTACCACCCGCACCGGGTCGGGTCCCGCCCAGTTGCGCACCGTCAGCGCAGGGTCGTCCAGCAGGGCGGTGCGCGTCCCCACCAGCACCGCGCTGTGCTCGGCACGCCGCTTGTGCGCCAGCATGGAGGTGAGGGGCGAGGACAAGAGCACCGGCCTGCCGCCTTCGCGCACGAGGTCGATGTAGCCGTCGGCCGACTCCGCCCACTTGAGCGTGACGTAAGGGCGGTGCCTGAGCTGGAAGGTGAGGAAACGGCGGACCAGCCTGCGGCACTCATCCTCCAGCACGCCCACCCGCACCTCGCGCCCGGCATCGCGCAGCTTCCGGATGCCCCGTCCCGCCACCTTGGCAAAGGGGTCGCAGCACCCCACCACGATGCGCGGAATCCGCTTCTCCACAATCAGGTCGGCACAGGGAGGGGTCTTGCCATAGTGTGCACAAGGCTCCAGACTGACGTAGATGGTGGAACGCTCCAGCAGGGAAGCATCTCTGACGGAACGGATGGCGTTGACCTCGGCATGAGCCTCGCCACAGCACCGGTGGTAGCCTTCGCCGATTATCTTCCCGTCGCAGACGATGACCGCCCCCACCATCGGGTTGGGTGCGGCGTGGCACAAGCCGTTCCGTGCCAGTTCTATGCAACGGCGCATGTATTTTTCTTCTTCCATAATTTACGGTTTTTAGGGATTATTCTTAATTTTGCAGCCCGAAAACAAGTCCGAGCCAAACAATGAACGCAACCATTGCATCCATTCGCCGCACCTTGCAGACCTGCTACCCTTCGGAAGAGGCTGCCTGGCTGACGAGAATCGTGTGTTGCGAAATCCTCGGGCAGCGCACGGTGGACTATTTTCTGGGCAAAGATATGACTTTATCCGCAAACGCGGAGCAAAAGCTGGAGGACATTCTCGCCCGGCTGTGCAGATTCGAACCGATTCAGTACATACAGGGAACGTGCAACTTCCTGGGACGGCCATTCCGGGTGTCGCCCGCCGTGCTGATACCGCGACCGGAGACGGAAGAACTGGCCGCGCACGTGCTGGAGGCAATGCCCCCCGGTGCCCGCGTGCTCGACATCGGCACGGGCAGCGGCTGCATAGCCGTCACGCTGGCCAAGGAACGCCCTGACGCGCGGGTGACGGCCTGGGACGTGTCGACCGATGCGCTGGAGGTGGCACGTGCCAACGACGAGACTCACCGCGCGGGAGTGACCTTCGAACGGCACGACGTGCTGACATACCGCCCCGAGGGGACGGCCTGCTACGACATCATCGTCAGCAACCCCCCGTATGTGACCGAAAGCGAAAAACGCTCGATGGAACGCAACGTGCTCGACTGGGAACCGCCCGTGGCCCTTTTCGTGCCCGACCACGACCCGTTGCGCTTCTACCGCCGCATTGCCGCACTGGGACGGCAACTGCTGGCCGGAGAAGGGAAACTTTATTTTGAGATAAACCAGGCGTTCGGCCGAGAGACAGTCGCCATGCTCGGCGAACAAGGCTACGCGAACGCCACCGTGAAAAAAGATATGTCCGGCAACGACCGGTTTGTAATAGCAGAAAAATGACAGAATTTACAGAAACAGAAGCATTGAACAAAGTGGCAGCCTACTGCGCTTCCGCCGAGCACTGCCGCGCGGAAGTCATCGAAAAAATGCAGCGTTGGGGAATGCCCTACGACACCATCGACCGCATCGTGGAACGACTGGTGACCGAGAAATACATCGACGAAGAACGCTACTGCCGCGCTTTCGTGCGCGACAAATACCGCTTCGCCAAGTGGGGAAAGGTGAAGATAGGACAGGCGCTCTACCTGAAGAAAATCCCCCGGCACATCTATCAGCCTTTCCTGAACGAGATAGACAGCGAAGAATATCTGGGCATCCTGCAAGGACTGCTCGCCTCGAAGAAGAAGAGCATCCGCACGGAAAACGAACAGGAACTGAACAACAAACTCGTGCGCTTCGCCCTGAGCCGGGGATTCGAGATGGAAGACATACGCCGCTGCATCGACATTCCCGACGAAAATGAAGGGGACGAACAAAATTTATAAGGGTTCTTGTTTTAATTCTCATTCAGTTTCCCTACTTTTGTACCATGTTTATCATTTATAGTTTATAGTTAGTTCGCGATGAAAACTTTGGAAAGATTGTTTGCAGAAAAGTTGCTGAAGATCAAAGCAATCAAGTTACAACCGGCCAATCCTTTCACATGGGCTTCGGGATGGAAGTCGCCTTTCTACTGCGACAACCGGAAGACCCTCTCCTACCCTTCCCTCCGCAACTTCGTGAAAGTGGAACTCACACGGCTGATTCTGGAACGCTTCGGTCAGGTTGATGCCATTGCGGGTGTAGCCACCGGTGCCATCCCGCAGGGGGCGCTCGTGGCAGACGCACTGAACCTGCCTTTCGTGTATGTGCGCTCCACGCCCAAGGATCACGGCCTGGAAAACCTGATTGAAGGAGAATTGCGTCCGGGCATGAAGGTCGTAGTCATCGAAGACCTGATTTCGACAGGCGGAAGCAGCTTGAAAGCCGTGGAAGCCATCCGGCGGGACGGGTGCGAAGTCATCGGAATGGTAGCCGCCTACACGTATGGATTCCCGGTGGCCGAAAAAGCCTTCAAAGAAGCCAAAGTGCCGATTGTGACGCTCACCAACTACGAAGCCGTTCTGGATGTGGCCCTGCGCACGGGATACATCGAAGAAGAGGACGTGAAAACACTGAACGAATGGCGCAAAGACCCCGCGCACTGGAATGCCGAGAAATAAGGGGAAACATCGCAAAAGCCCAAAAAACGCATCATGACGAAAATCGAAAGCAGCATCAAAACGATTCCGGCACCGCAAGCCGCCGTGTACGAAAAGCTGTCAAACCTCAACAATTTAGAGAAATTCAAGGAATACTTGCCGCAAGACAAGGTGCAAGGCATGACGTTCGACGGGGACAGCCTCACGATAGAAGCCGCCCCCGCCGGCAAAGTGACTTTCAAAATCATTGAGAAGGAGCCGTGCAAATGCATCAAGTTCGGCACGACCAACTCACCCATTCCCCTCAACCTGTGGATACAGATTGTGCCCGACGGCGACGATGCCTGCAAACTGAAGCTCACCATCGGACTGGAGATAAACCCTTTCATGAAGGCAATGGTGCAGAAACCGCTGCAACAAGGTATCGAAAAGGCAGCCGACACGCTGGCTGCTATCCGGTATTAGGGACGAGAAACGAGGGACGAGGGACGAGGGACGAGGGACGAGGGACAAGATACGAGGAACAAGATACCAGATACAAGAGACGAGGAACAAGGAACAAGAAAGATTTAGCACTATGGCTCAGAAACTTTGGGAGAAGTCTGTCCAAATGAACAAGGACATCGAGCGTTTCACCGTGGGGCGCGACCGCGAAATGGACCTTTACCTGGCCAAGCACGATGTGCTGGGCTCGATGGCTCACATCACCATGCTGGAAAGCATCGGCCTGCTGAACAAGGACGAACTGAAGCAACTCCTGGCAGCCCTCAAGGACATCTACGCTGTCGCCGAAAAGGGTGAATTTGTCATCGAGGAAGGCGTGGAGGACGTACACTCGCAAGTGGAACTGATGCTGACCCGCCAACTGGGCGACATGGGCAAGAAGATACACAGCGGACGCTCGCGCAACGACCAGGTGCTGCTCGACCTGAAACTCTTCACCCGCACCCAGCTGAAGGAAATAGCCGAGGCCGTGGAGCAGCTGTTCGGTGTGCTCATTGCCCAGAGCGAACGCCACAAAGACGTGCTCATGCCGGGCTATACCCATTTGCAGATAGCCATGCCCTCCTCTTTTGGGCTGTGGTTCGGAGCCTACGCCGAAAGTCTGGTGGACGACATGCTGTTCCTCCAGGCCGCTTTCAAGATGTGCAACCGCAACCCGCTCGGGTCGGCTGCCGGTTACGGTTCTTCTTTCCCGCTGAACCGCACCATGACCACACGCCTCCTGGGTTTCGACACGCTGAACTACAACGTGGTCTACGCCCAGATGGGGCGCGGCAAAATGGAGCGCAACGTGGCTTTTGCCCTTGCCACCATTGCCGGAACGCTGTCCAAGCTGGCCTACGATGCCTGCCTGTTCAACAGCCAGAACTTCGGCTTCGTCAAACTTCCCGACGAGTGTACCACGGGCTCCAGCATCATGCCGCACAAAAAGAACCCGGACGTGTTCGAACTGACGCGAGCCAAATGCAACAAACTGCAGGCACTGCCCCAACAAATCATGATGATAGCCAACAACCTGCCGTCGGGTTACTTCCGCGACCTGCAGATTATCAAGGAAATCTTCCTTCCTGCTTTCCGGGAACTGAAAGACTGCCTGCAAATGACCACCTACATCATGAACGAAATCCGGGTGAACCCGCACATCCTCGACGACGAAAAGTACCTCCCCATCTTCAGCGTGGAGGAAGTCAACCGGCTGGCACGCGAGGGAATGCCTTTCCGCGATGCATACAAGAAGGTGGGACTGGACATCGAGGCGGGCCGCTTCATTGCCAACAAGGAGGTGCACCACACCCACGAGGGCAGCATCGGGAACCTCTGCAACGATGCCATCACCGCCCTGATGCAACAGGTGATGGACGGCTTCAACTTCGCAGGCATGGAGGCCGCAGAAAAAGCCTTGCTGGGACGCTGACCTGGCCCGCACAGTCCGAACCCTGTACGCACGGTACGTCCATGCCTCCGATTTTTCCCGGACAAAAGTTTGGCTGTACCGGAGAAACTGTTTATCTTTGCAACCGTTCCCGCCAAAAAACCATGCGGCAATAGCTCAGTTGGTAGAGCACGACCTTGCCAAGGTCGGGGTCGCGAGTTCGAGTCTCGTTTGCCGCTCACAGGATTGCCCGGATGGTGGAATGGTAGACACGAAGGACTTAAAATCCTTTGGCCAGTAATGGCTGTGCGGGTTCAAGTCCCGCTTCGGGTACCGGAGGTTGGAGAAAGACGTAAGTCTTTCTCCTTTTTCTTTTCCACCCCTCGCAATTCTAGGCTCTGTGAACTGATTCAGGAAAAGCAAAACAGGAGCAGTGCAGTTTTTCAGGAAGACTTGCTCTTGGCTGTGAAGTAAACAAGTAATATTGAAAATAAAGTGTGAAATCAGCCATAGTCACATATAATATTCATTGGCACTTGAAATATATATTCATTGGCATTTGAAGTATATCTGCATTGTGAGAACAATACATTGGCAAAAAGCGGACATTCAGATAAATTAATTCTTATGACTTACTTAATATCTCGGCTGAAACTATTTTCCTTTAAGCATTCGCCCAAAAATCTCAGCTATGTCAGTGGAGAATATAAAGGCAGGAAGAAGAGATGCAGTCCTCTTTTCTCCCACAGTCCACAATGTTCTAACTAGAATTGTTAAAGATAGTGAAAAGGCGGGACTCTCCAAAAGGATCCCCGCCTTCTAAATGAAATTCTATCAATACTTACTTCAATTGCTTCAACACTATCGAAACCAAACCGACAAACACTAAAACAGGGCTTCGGCTGTCGTGTGTATAGTCTCGACCGCCGATGATTATTGCTTCAAGTGCCGATGATTATTACTTCAACGGCAAAGGATGCATGGATTCATTTTCGGCCGCAGCGGCACCGGGACAATCGGGACGGTTACGCATGGAGAGTATTGCTTCATGAAATGTGGATGGTAAAGACAAATTGTAAGCAGTTTTCAGATAATTCTATTCATCTGGATTGACCGTTTCCTTCGCGAGGAATTTGCGGGGGAAAGCATACGTCCTTCGGGGGCTGAACGCGGGCTTCCTGGGTTTGCCTGTTTCCCCATTTGTCCGGGAAAAGGTTCTGAACGGAAAGAAAAATGTTCTTCGACATTGTTTTAAGTCATGTTTCCTGCGGATATTTTTAACAGCTTTATGTGAAATCTGTGGGTCTGTTAAGAATCGGAAGCAAAGGTTGTCTGTGCACAGTGATAAGCATATAACTTTTTTCTCTGTCATATATTCCGTGATTTGTATATCCTTTAACGTAATATTATACATTTAAATGACAATCTGATTGATTTTGCGATTTTTCTTGTAACTAATAACACATTCTTTATTTATTAATAACTTTGTATCTTGTTAGAGTAAAGAAACAGTTAATGTGAATTTAAACTTTAAGAGTGATTTTATGAAAAGAAAATTAATGCTGTTATTGGCCTGCCTTTTAGCAGGGGCGGGGTTAGTAACTGCCCAAAATCAGATGGTCACAGGTGTTGTGATTTTTGAGGATGACGGGCAGCCAGTTGTTGGAGCGTCAGTGAGGGTTGAAGGCACTCAGCTCGGTACGATGACGGATGTGGACGGTAATTTCCGGATTCCGAATGTTCCCGCTTCCGCGAAATCTCTGATTGTAAGTTTTATAGGTATGGTGGAGCAGAAAGTTGCCATCAAGCCTAATGTGACGGTAGTCATGAAATCCGACACGGAAGTTCTGGACGAAGTGGTGGTGACGGGTTACGGCGTACAGCGTAAGGCCTCGTTCACGGGTGCAGCAACCGTAGTAGGCGGAGATGTGCTCGACAGAAAGAACGACGCGACTTTCACGAAAGCACTGGAAGGAGCCGTTCCGGGCATACAGGTCAGCAGTTCCACAAGTATGCCGGGTGTATGGAGTTCTATTTATATTCGCGGACGCGGTTCGTTGAGTTCCGGCACACAACCGCTTTACGTGATAGACGGTATGCCTGTGAATTCTGATACGGACGATAACTCGCTGTTCGACAGCTACAATTCTTCCGTTGACCCGATGTCTTCACTCAACCCGAGTGATATCGAAAGCATCACTGTTCTGAAGGATGCGGCTGCGACGGCCATCTACGGTTCGCGGGCGGCCAACGGTGTCATCGTCATCACGACCAAAAAGGGATCGGAAGGCAAGCTCACCATCGACCTTGACATCAAACAGGGATTTGTATCGATGGCCAACAACAACATGAAGTATGCCAATGCGCAACAGACCATGAAGTTGTTTACCGATGGCTACACAAATCTCTATGGCGGCGACTGGGATGACAATTACAGTTATCTGACTAACTACTTCGGATGGGATGGCACTTCTTCCTACGACTGGATGGATGCGATTACCCGACATGGTTACTACCAGGATTATAACCTGAGCATGTCAGGACGGACTGGTTCCACGGGCTATTATATAAGTCTGGGCTATATGAATACGGAAGGCTTGATTATTTCTACAGATTTTGAGCGTTTCTCAGGCCGTCTGAATCTGGACTCAAAATTCAAATGGGCCACACTGGGTGTGAACTCATCCTACAGCTATTCTACACAAAACGGATTCAGCCAGTCAACGGGAGGTAGCATGAGAAGCCCGCTTGTGTCCGCAGTGTCCACCATGACCCCGATGGATCCGTTCTATGACGAGGATGGCAACTATGCGAATAGCAGCAGTAAATATCACCCTCTGGCACTGGCGGACGAAGATGCCGGAGAAATCTTCAGAACCAACACGCTGACGGCCAACCTGAATCCCTATTTCCAGGCCGATTTCGGGAAAGGCATCTATGCAAGAACCACATTGGGCGTGAACATAACCGACCAGACCCAGTATGACTATTGGAGCGCACTCTACAATTTGCAAGGAATGAACTACAACGGTTTTGGACAGTTGTACAACTCACGGAACTCGGTCATCACGTGGAACAACATCATAGGATGGAACTATGTGTTCAAGGATGTACATAATGTAAGCCTGATGCTTGGTCAGGAAATGCAGAAGAAGAGCTATCACTACGATTACTTGAGCAGGTCTGATTTCCCGTTTGCCTCCAGCGGCATGCGCGACCTGACCACTGCCGGAACCGACCAGGGAAATGAATATTACAAGGCGGAGGCTCGTATGGCATCCTACTTCCTTGATGCACACTATTCATATTCTGACAAATATTATATCTCCGGGTCGTTCCGCCGCGACGGTTCATCCGTATTCGGTGCCAACCACCGATGGGGTAACTTCTGGTCAGTAGGTGGAAAGTGGCGCTTGACAAGTGAGGACTTCCTGAAAAACAACGATGTGCTTACGAATGCGGCACTGCGTGTGTCCTACGGTACGGTAGGTAACCAGGATATCGACTGGTATGCGGCACGCGGCTTCTATTCTTCCGGTTACAACTATAACGACACCCCGGGTATGAGCATCACCAGCGTCGCAAACAGCGATCTGACATGGGAGGTGGCCAAAAAGTTCGATATCGGTTTCGACGTTACGCTGTGGAACAGGCTCAACGTGACATTCGATTTCTACAATGAACTGACAGAGGATGCACTGTACAGTGTTCCGCTGTCCATGACAACCGGTCTTGCAAGTGCCTACCAGAACATCGGCTCCATCCGTAACCGTGGTATCGAAGTTTCAGTGAATGCGACAATCTTCCAGAACAAGGACTTTACCTGGAACGTATATGCCAACACGACGTGGAACAAGAACGTGGTTGTCAAACTGGCCACAGACGAGCCTATCGAAAGCACCTATACAATCATAGAAGAGGGTCGCCCCTATACACAGTTCTACATGAAGGAATACGCAGGCGTAGACCGTGAGACCGGTCAACCGTTGTGGTACCTGAACGAGACGGGCGATGAAACAACTTCCAATTACAACGATGCAGCAAAACGCTACGTGGGCGATGCCTACCCGAAGCTGCTGGGCGGATTCGGTACCAGCCTGACGTGGAAGGATTTTGACCTCAACATCAATTTCAACTACCGTTGGGGAGGCAAGGTGTATGATTCAGGAGCAGCCTATACAGGTTTCGGTATGTCATTCTACACTCCGCTGGAAGACGTGGCACTCAATTCGTGGACAACCGAGAATCCGGATGCCAAGTATCCGCAGTACATTTACGGTGACCCGTACAACGCCACTTCACGCTCATCACGCTTCCTGTATAATGCAAGCTTCCTGCGCATCAGCAACATCACGCTGGGATATACCTTGCCCAAACAGTGGAGCACCAAGGCGTTCATACAGAAACTGCGCGCTTATGTCTCTATCGACAACCTCTACACCTTTACGGCAAGTGACTTTGTGGGATACAATCCGGAAACATACGCCAGCGGTGTGATAGCATGGCAGTATCCGGCTACACGCACCTTCATAGGAGGTATTCAACTTACATTCTAAGCCCTATTTGTGAAATAATAAAACAGAAAGATTTACGTATGAAGAAACATATATTAAAAGCATTCGCAGTGGCGGCATTCGGTCTGGGAATGTCCGCATGTGGCGACAGTTTCCTCGAAACGGACTACTATGCCGGTATAGACTCTGAAGGTGGATTGTCGAACGTGGACAATGTCTCCTATGCGCTGAACGGTACATATTACCGCTACTTCTATTACTGTTTTGCAGGCAACTACGCTGTCAGCATAGGTGACATTCCGACTGACATCACCTATTGGAATGCACAAACAAGCCATTTCAATGCCATCTACACCTATACGGTGACCGATACGGACTCATACCTGTATTACATCTGGCTGTATGGCTATAAGGTGGTCGACGGTGCTACACGCGTCATCAACGCTGCACAGGAACTGTACGACAGCAGTACTGAGAGCGAACAGGCAGAATTGAGCCAATACATGGCAGAAGCATACGCCCTGCGCGGTTATGCCCAACTGATGCTCGTCAACATTTTTGCACACCAGGCAAAAGTGGCCGGGACAGACTACACGTCACAGCCGGGTATCGTGGTGATCGACGAGGAGCCTATCGAGGCATATTCGGAGGTAAGCCGCTCCACCATCGGGGAAAGCTACGATGCTATCCTGTCCGATCTGGAGAACTCACTGAAATGTTTCGATGATGCCGGAGGCGATCGCGGTTCCATCCTCTACTTCAACCGTGCCGCCGTCTACGGGCTGTTGGCAAGAGCCAACCTGTATCTGGAAAACTGGAGCGAGGCCAAGCAATATGCTCAGAATGCATTGGATGAAAAGGGCACCACTGAATTGACATACGATGCGACGGCATACGCGTCACTGTACAGCGGCAACGAGTCGAATACGGAGAGTATGCTCTCGCTGGCTATTACATCCACTTACAACTGGTCAGCCAATTCCTGCGGAACATTGTGGAGCACCTATGATTACAGCCCCAGTCCGAAACTACAGGCCATGTACGGCGAGAATGACTGTCGCACCTCTATCTTCGAATGGGCCGAGACCTCAACGGAAACAGTACCCGAATTCACGGGCGGCAAGTACTCGCAGCACTCCAGCGGTAATTCCGCTTACGCCACCAACTATCTGGTTAACGCACCGGAGATGTTCCTGATTATGGCGGAAGCCGATGCCGAACTGGGTGATGTGAGCAGCGCACGCAGTTCACTTCTGACAGTGGCAAAGCGGGATGCCGACATTACTTCTGTGGATGATCTGCCTTCGACTGCGGACGACATTCTGTCCTTCATCAAGGATGAACGTGCCCGCGAACTCTTCCAGGAAGGTCTGAGACTGTATGACCTGCGCCGTTGGGGTGACCTGGCGGAAGTGTACGCATACTCAGCTCCGAGCATTTCGTTCACTTACACTGATTACCAGATATCCGATCTGGTCTACCCGATTCCGAGTGATGAAGTCACAGCCGGATTCGGTGTGGAGCAGAACGAGAACTGGTCATCCACTTTGCCAAGATAAGTAAACACATAAACTAAAAACGGAAGGCGTGCAAAGAGGGGAACTCTTTTGCACGCCTTCTTTGTGTCCGCTCACGGGGACGGTATCATACGGCAAAGTCAGAATATAGCTTCAAGCGCCGATGAACCATAGGTTCAAGTGCCAATGAATATATGCTTCAACCGCAAAGGAAGCAATATTCATTTTCAACCATGATTATCTGGTACAGTCGGAAAGTACGCTAATCGTAAATGGCATCCGGCACTCGATGGCAAGATTCGTTTCCTTGAATATAGGATTGCCAAGTTCCGTGTATTCAGGTGTAAGTCCGGCAGCTTCCGGTTTATCACCGTCCCTGCCGGTACCAATGTATTGCAATGCACTTGCCAGGCAACACGCCAATACAGCGATTGCCGTCAAAGCAGGTTAATCCGCATTGCTTTTCTCATGATAAACCTTGCTTACGATTTTCCAGTCTGTACCGTCCTTGACCAGTGTGAACATATCATCAAAACGGCTTTCACCGAATCTGGAGTCTATACACACTACAGCCACATCCGCCGACACATGGCAGGCAGTGATTTCGTAGGATGCCGGCTGTGCTCCCGTCCGGTTGTAGTAATCGAACAAGGCTTTGATGGGCACAGAAACCAGTTTGCCGTTCTCTGCATACGACATGGTGGCCGTTTTGGCAAAAGCCGGTAAGGCTACCGTGCTGTCGCCTTTCACCGAGGCTTCCACATAAAGGTCGAGAGCCTTCCGTATGCCGGACAGTTCGGCAGGATTTGCACCAAGTTCCGTATTATTGCCGGAGGCTGTTGGCTGAATACTCTCTTGCCTGTTGCCCGTTCCGCTGCACGATGCCAGGAGAAGCAACATAGCGGCAGACGCTAAAACTTTCATTCTTTTCATCGCAGCTTTCATTTAGGATGGAATACTTTTGTCTCAATCAGAATTTATGCGCCAATGCCCCGGCTTGCCTGCAGCCGTCCGTATCGGCAATGTCTCCTTCGTTCAACACACCGGTAATGAGCACCTCGCCTGCCATTTCCCATTTCAGCAGGGCAGCCGAACGTTCGATGGGGATGCGCACACCGTCCATCACGGTCGGGTCATGCTCCTCGCAACAGGTTATCAGGCCGCATTTCTTGCCCGATATGTCCTTGCCTGCCACGCAGAACGAATAAATCCGGTCTATCACTCCCTTTATCTGCGACGGGATGGAATACCAGTAAACAGGGGTCACATACACGACGACGTCGGCATCCAGAATGGCAGGCGCAATCACGTTGAAATCATCATCGAAGGAGCAGGCCTTTCCCGTCTTGAAGCAGGTCTGGCAGGCATGGCAACCGCCAATCTTCATGAACGCGGCATCAAACCGCTGCACGGTATGGCCGAGTTGCTCCGCCTCTCTGACAAACGCCTCCGTCATGGCAAAACTGTTGCCTTTCTTGCGGGGACTTCCCGTAATCACTGCAATCTTCATGCTCTTTCCTCCCGTTTATTTTTGTATGGTGTTGGAATTCTGATTGTAGGCCTTTGCCACGCACCGCCATTGTCCGTCCATCTTCATCAGCAGCAGGTAGTCCGTGAAATCAATGCGGCCTCCCCAGTTCTCTTCCAGTACACGGACCACGGCGAGCGATTCTTCCACGTCGATGACATCCACCCGTGCCTTGAAGCCTTCGTCAGCACCTACCGTATCTACATTGTCATAAAACTGCCCGATGCTCCCGTGCTCCAGTTTCCCGTCCAGGTAGCCGAACAGCACGGCTTCGTCGATGAACAACTCCTTGGCATAGCTGCTGTTGCCCTCTGCCACACTCTTCACAAACTTCATGGCAGCTTCTTCCACTGCCTTGTACTCTTCAATGTTAGCTCTCATAATTACTCTGTTTTATTTAACTTGCTGATACAAAAGTAAAGGATAGCCGTGATATGCACAAGTACCGAAAAATTATTCATATACTGAAAAATTATTCGGTATATCACCAGGGCAACCGCACCAAAATAATAGCTGATCAGAGGAGAAACCTTTCCGTCATAGTCAGAATAGAATCAGTGCGTGAACTCAAAGACAAGGCAACCCGTGAGACACGTTATTACATTAGCGATGAGGCAGAAGTGAGGGCATCCTGTTACGCAGCCCTTGTAAGGGGGCACCGGAGTATTGGGAACCGGCTTCATTGGCATATGGACATCACATTCAGAGAGGATGCCTGCAGGGACAGGAAAGGCTTTGCCTCACAGAATCTGTCTGTCCTTAGGAAAGTTGCATTGCATATTATTTCGGAGCAGAAAGACAGGTCGGGCAAAAAGAAGAGATTGTGCAAGGCAGCCTTAGACATCAATTATCTTAAAAAA
>CAYPUJ010000002.1:0-80482 GCA_964413805.1 uncultured Bacteroides sp.
TACAGGCACGGAACACGAGCGATGCCTGTACGGAACACGTTCGATACAGGCATCCGGGAAACGCCTTGCAGACAACTGTGGAAACGGTTGTGGATAACCTGTGGAAACGGTTCTTTTATAGGCTGATTTTTAATAGGTTGCCTGTGTTGATAACGGATATGAACCGATGTTGAAACTACAGCCGGAAACAGTTCCCGGTCATAAAGACACAGCTTTCAACCATGCAGTTGCAGTGTTTCTGTACGGTTGAAAGCTGTGTCGATAACCTGTAGACAGTTATTTCAGGAAAAGATGGAAATCAGGGAATTACCGTGGTTAATAACGAATATCAACCGATGTTGAAAACAGCCGGCAAATATCCTTATTTCTCCAGCTTGTTGAACAGGTCCCAAATGACGATGCCTGCCGTGACCGACACGTTGAGCGAGTGCTTGGTGCCGTATTGCGGAATCTCGATGCAGCCGTCGCAACGGTCTATCACTTCCTGCTGCACTCCCTTCACTTCGTTTCCCAACACGACGGCATATCGCTTGCCGGACTCCAACGTCATGTCGTTCAGCAGGATGCTGCCCTCTGCCTGCTCCACGGCATAGACCGTATAACCCGCTTCGTGCAGGTTTTCCACCGCTTTCACCGCGTTATCAACATATTTCCAGTCTACGGTGAATTCCGCGCCCAAAGCCGTCTTGTGCATCTCCGGATGCGGAGGCGTGGCCGTGATGCCGCAAAGAACGATGCACTCCACACGGAAGGCATCGGAGGTGCGGAACACCGCCCCGATGTTGTGCAGGCTGCGAATGTTGTCCAGCACCACCACCAACGGCAATTTCGGTGCCTGTCTGAACTCTTCCGTACTGATGCGGTTCAGTTCTGTAATCTTCAGTTTTCTATGTTCCATAAACGTATTCCGGCCGCAGGTTGTAGCGGCCATTCACCTGCAAAGATACGAATGTCGGTGAAAATCCCTGTTGATAACGGTTGAAAAGCGGTGGACAGCCAAGGGAAACATTTTCAGAAAAAGTGCTTGCATTATTCAAAACAACGGCTAACGGCAAGCGAAACGAACACGGCAAATAAGTTACCCGTTATTTTCCAGACCGGTTTAAACACATTTTTCAGCCGTTTTCCATCCGTCTATCGGTCGAAAGTTATTAACTTTGCAGTTCATAAACAAGCTGTTGAAACAGAAAGGAAAACAACGGAAAGCAGGCTCATAACCAAAAGGATAAAGGCAGACGGCAGTGTTGACAGACGGTGGAGAGAAACGTTTCCTTACACTAATAACTTACGGGGCAAGAAAACGGCCGGTTATTTGTCCACACTATTAACAGCCTATCATCAGAATCACAAAGTTTTTCTTTTAAACAAACAAGAAAGAATTAAATAATAAAAGTGTTATGGATAATCTGATTGAAGCCATCGGGCAACTGAAGAAGGAAAAGAACGCGCTCATCCTGGCGCACTACTACCAGAAGGGAGAAATACAGGACATTGCCGACTACGTGGGAGACAGCCTGGCACTGGCGCAATGGGCGGCCAGGACGGAAGCGGACATCATCGTGATGTGCGGTGTGCACTTCATGGGCGAAACGGCCAAGGTGCTCTGTCCGGAGAAGAAAGTGCTGGTGCCCGACATGGAAGCCGGATGTTCGCTGGCCGACAGTTGTCCAGCCGACCGGTTCGGGCAGTTCGTGAAGGAGCATCCGGGATATACGGTGGTGTCCTACGTGAACACCACGGCTGCCGTCAAGGCGTTGACAGACGTGGTGGTGACATCCACAAACGCCCGCCAGATTGTGGAAAGCTTTCCGAAGGACGAAAAGATTATCTTCGGTCCGGACCGTAACTTGGGAAACTACATCAATGCCATTACGGGACGGGACATGCTGTTGTGGGACGGTGCCTGCCACGTGCACGAACAGTTTTCGGTGGAAAAGCTGGTGGAACTGAAGCAGGAGCACCCCGGTGCGCTTGTGCTGGCCCATCCCGAATGCAAGGCAACCGTGCTCAAGCTGGCCGACGTGGTAGGTTCTACGGCTGCCCTGCTGAAATATGCGGTGAAACATCCGGAGGAGAAATACATTGTCGCCACCGAATCGGGCATCCTGCACGAGATGCAGAAGCAGTGCCCCGGCACCACCTTTATCCCTGCTCCTCCCGCCGACAGCACCTGTGCCTGCAACGAATGCAGCTTCATGCGGCTCAACACGATGGAGAAACTCTACCGCTGCCTGCGCGACGAGACTCCCGAAATCGTGGTAGACCGGGCTGTGGCTGAAAAGGCCGTGAAGCCCATCCGGCGGATGCTGGAGATTTCGGCAAGGTTGGGGCTGTGACGCGCACGGAAGCACTTCCCGACTATTTCGCCAGCAGGAAGTTGCACAGCTTGTGCGTGGCAAGGGCGCGGTGGCTGATTCTGTTCTTCAGTCCGCTTCCCATTTCGGCAAAGGTCTGCCTGTAGCCTTCGGGCAGGAAGATGGGGTCGTAGCCGAATCCGGTGTCCCCCTTGCGGCAGCGGATAATCTCGCCCCTGACGATGCCCTCGAACAGGTGCTCCTTTCCGTTGACGATGAGCGCGAACACGGTGCGGAACTGTGCCCGCCGGTTTTCCACGCCCTCCAGTTCGTTCAGGAGCTTGCGCATGTTGGCTTCAGAATCGTGTCCGTCACCGGCGTAGCGGGCGGAACGGATGCCCGGTGCGCCTCTCAGTGCCTCCACTTCCAGACCTGTGTCGTCGGCAAAGCAGTCCATGCCGAACCGCTCGTAGATGAAGCGTGCCTTGAGCAGTGCGTTTCCTTCCAGTGTATCGGCTGTTTCGGGGATTTCTTCGTGGCAATGGATGTCTTTCATGCTCAGAAGTTCTATTTTATCTCCGACAATGGCTGATACTTCTTCCATTTTGTGTGCGTTGTTGGTGGCAAAAACAAACTTCTTTTTCATGTCTCTTCTTATTGGGTTGTCAGTAATTCGATAGTCGCTTTCTTTTTTGCATGGGGTAGGGGCTTTCCGGTGTTTTACTTCCCTTTCAGCTTGTCAAATCCCTCGCCATAGACCCCGATGACCGAGCTTTGCGAGATGAAGGCGTTGGGGTCGATGTCCTTCACCAGGCGGAAGATGCTCATGGACTGCCGCTTGTAGGCCAGCACCACCAGCACTTTCACTTCTCCCTTGGTGTACCATCCCGTGCCGTCAAGCACGGTCACTCCCCGGTGGGTTTCCCTGATGATGCGGTCGGCAATCCGGTCATACTCCTTGGAAAAGATGAGGAACTGCACCGACTGGCGTGCGCTGTTGACCACGTAGTCTACCACCGCCCCGATGACAACCAGGGCCACAAAGCCGAAGATGACCCTGCGCCAGTCGTCAAAGACAAAGTAGCACGAACCGATGATGACCACGTCGCACACCATCAGCATACGTCCCAGCGCGATGTCGCGGTACTTGTGGACGATGGCCGCAATGATGTCCGTGCCGCCCGTGCTGCCGTTGCAGTTGAAGACGATGCCCAGTCCGAAACCGCACATCACCGCTCCTATCAGGCAGGCCATGAAGTCCTGTCCCTCACCCAGGATGAGCGGAGGGACACCGTCTTCGCCGTTGACCAGCATCTGGCACACGCTGAGCAGGAAAGTCAGCATGAAGATGGCATACAGTGTCTTTATGCTGAACCGTGGCCCCAGAATCCTGATGGCAAACGTTATGAGCACGGCGTTGATGAGGAAGTACGTCCACTGGATGGGAAAGCCGGTGGCGTAGTAGATGATGGCACCGATGCCTGTCGTCCCGCCGATGGTTATCTGGTAGGGCAGGAAGAAAGCAGCCCATCCCATGGCGTAACTGACAAGGCCGAACGTGATGAAGAGGTAGTCGTGCAACTCCCTCCTCACCGCTGCCTTGGATGGTTTGTGCAGGCGCATGTTCTCTTATTTCAGTACAATGTTTATAATCTTCTTGGGCACGACGATGACCTTCACCACCGACTTGCCTTCCATCCATTTGGCGGAACGCTCGTCGGTTAGGACGGCTGCCTGTATTTCTTCGGCAGGGGCTGCCACCGGGAATGCCTGGTTGAAGCGGGCCTTGCCGTTGAAGGAGACGGTGTAGTTCACGGTGCTTTCTGCCAGGTAGGCTTCGTTCCATTGCGGCCATTGCGCGTCGCAGACGGAGCCTTCGTTGCCCAGCGTCTCCCACAATTCTTCGCATACGTGGGGAGCAAAGGGAGCCAGCACCACCAACAGTGTGTTGAGCACTTCGCGCTTGCTGCACTTCAGTGCCGACAGTTCGTTGACGCAAATCATGAAGGCGCTGACCGAGGTGTTGTAGGAGAACTGCTCGATGTCGCCCGTCACCTTCTTGATGAGCTTGTGCAGCGATTTCAGTTCGTCGGGCGTGGGGGCTTCGCCGGTCACGGTGAGTTGTCCCGTGCGGTCGTAGTAGAGGTTCCAGAACTTCTTCAGGAAGCGGTGCACACCGTCAATGCCGTTCGTGTCCCACGGCTTGGACTGTTCCACGGGGCCAAGGAACATCTCGTACATGCGCAGCGTGTCGGCACCGTATTTCTCCACAATCATGTCGGGGTTTACCACGTTGTACATCGACTTGGACATCTTCTCCACCGCCCATCCGCAGATGTACTTGCCGTCTTCGAGGATGAACTCGGCCGTGGCGTATTCGGGTCGCCAGGCTTTGAAGGCTTCCACGTCCAGCACGTCGTTGGACACGATGTTTACGTCCACGTGCAGGGGAGTGGTGTCATACTGGTCTTTCAGGCCGAGCGAGACGAAGGTATTGGTGTCCTTGATGCGGTAGACAAAGTTGCTGCGTCCCTGAATCATGCCCTGGTTCACCAGTTTCTGGAACGGCTCCTCTACGGCCGATATGCCCAGGTCGTGCAGGAATTTGTTCCAGAAGCGGGAGTAAATCAGGTGTCCCGTGGCATGTTCCGTGCCGCCCACGTAGAGGTCTACGCTCCGCCAGTATTCGTCGGCTTGCTTGTCCACCAGGGCGGTATGGTTGTGCGGGTCCATGTAGCGCAGGTAGTAGGCGCTGGAGCCTGCAAATCCCGGCATGGTGTTCAGTTCCAGGGGGAAGACAGTCCGGTGGTCGATGCGTCCGTTGTCGGTCACGCAGTTGTTCACCGTGTCCCATGCCCAGCGGGTGGCATGTCCCAAGGGAGGTTCGCCGGTTTCGGTAGGCAGGAACTTGTCCACTTCGGGCAATTCCAGGGGCAGGCAGCTTTCGGGAATCATGTAGGGCATTCCTTCCTTATAGTAAACGGGGAAGGGTTCTCCCCAGTAACGTTGGCGGCTGAAGATGGCATCGCGCAGGCGGAAGTTCACCTTGACATGTCCCAGCCTGTGCTCTTCCACGTATTTCTTGGTGGCGGCAATGGCTTCTTTCACGGTCAGTCCGTTGAGGTTGAGGGGACAGGTTGAAGAGTTGTCAAGTTGACGGGGAGAATTGCACACGATGCCTTCCTTGGCGTCGTAGCTCTCTTCCGACACGTCGGCTCCTTCAATCAGCGGGACGATGGGCAGGTTGAAATGTTTGGCGAAGGCATAGTCGCGGCTGTCGTGTGCCGGTACGGCCATGATGGCTCCCGTGCCATAGCCTGCCAGCACGTAGTCCGACACCCAGATGGGTATTTCGTCTCCGGTAAAGGGATTGACGGCATACGCGCCCGTAAATACACCTGTGACGCTGCGGTCGCTGATGCGTTCGCGTTCGGTGCGCTTTTTGGTGCGGTCCAGGTAGGCTTCGACCTCGGCCTGTTGCCGGGGTGTCGTTACTTTTTGCACCAGTTCGCTTTCGGGTGCCAGCACCATGAAGGTAACGCCGAATATGGTGTCGGCGCGGGTGGTGAAGATGGTAAACTCCAGGTCTTGCCCGGCCACCTTGAACTGCATTTCCGTGCCTTCGCTCCGTCCTATCCAGTTGCGTTGCGTTTCCTTCAGCGAGTCGGTCCATTCGATGGTGTCCAGCCCGTCGAGCAGGCGTTGCGCATAGGCCGACACGCGCAGGCACCACTGGCGCATCTTCTTCTGCACCACGGGGTAGCCGCCGCGCTCGCTCACACCGTCCACCACCTCGTCGTTGGCCAGTACGGTGCCCAGTTGCGGGCACCAGTTCACCATCGTTTCGCCCAGGTAGGCGATGCGGTAGTTCATCAGTGTTTCCTGCTGTTGTTTCTCGCTCATGGCACGCCATTCACCGGCAGTGAAACAGAGTTCTTCGGTGCAGGCTGCATCCACTCCTTCGGTGCCGTCGGTCTCGAAGGCGGCAACCAGTTCGGAGATGGGACGTGCCTGGCGTTTGCGGTTGCAATAGTAGCTGTCGAACATGCGTTGGAAAGCCCATTGCGTCCAGTGGTAATACTCCGGGTCGCAGGTACGTATCTCGCGGCTCCAGTCGAACGAGAAGCCTATCTTGTCCAGCTGTTCGCGGTAACGGTTGATGTTGGCGGCAGTAGTAATTGCAGGGTGTTGTCCGGTCTGTATGGCATATTGTTCGGCGGGCAGTCCGTAGGCATCATAGCCCATGGGGTTGAGCACGTTGAAGCTCTGCAACCGCTTGTAGCGGGCGTAGATGTCCGAGGCGATGTAGCCCAGCGGGTGTCCCACGTGCAGGCCCGCGCCGCTGGGATAAGGAAACATGTTCAGCACGTAATATTTCGGCTTGTCCGGGTTTTCCGTCACGCGGTAGGTCTGGTTGTCCACCCAGCGTTTTTGCCATTTCTTTTCAATTTCCCTGAAATTATACTCCATAGTGTTCTTTGTTTATAAATAGGTTGAAAACTTGTGGATATAGTCGGAATGTTGTTTATATCCAGGAAGTCCGTTGTTCATATCCCGTTGATAAAGCGGTGCAAAGTTACTCTTTATTTTCTTACGCAGGACACGTGGAAGTATAAAAAAAGCGATGTGAGGCTATTGTCCGGGGGACCGGGACGGTGTGCAATAGGATTTTAATTCTGTCACCAGTGTGCGGGTATAGGCGGTGGCTCCTTCTTGATTCATGTGGGCACTGTCGCGGAAATAGGATTTTTTCCGGTTGAAAGCCTCGTCCGTATAGTGGTTTATCAAGGGAAGATTGTAGCGTTGGCACAAGTCGTACAACGGAGCAAACACCGCTGCATCTGTGTTTTTATAGAGAGGAGAAACGGCAAAAATCAACTGTGTTCCTGCGGCCCGGCAGTCTTTGATCAGCCGTTCCAAATAGTAGAGCTTGAGCGGGTCGTATGAATATGTCTTTGCCAACGGAGAAGCTTTCGTTTGCGGTTCGTAGTTCATCGTGCCTTGCAGGGGACGGTAACCTTTGATGTCTTCTTGCAAAGGCTTCACGTTGTCCATCATCAGTTGAAGGAATTGTGAATTGTAACGATAGGCGTTGGACAACATCTTGTAGCGTTCATTGGCATCCACCGACCAGAATATGGAGTCGATGGGCGACTCGTCGTAATAGTAACGCATACAGGGCAGGAAAGTCATGTTGTCTCCTTCCAACAGGTCAAAAGAAGGCATCACGTCATATACGATGTACTTGGGTTGGTATCGTTTCTGCATCAGCTTATACCAGCCATAAAGTAGTACGATTCCGTTTCCATTTCTCCCGCAGTTATAGGTCGTGAGTTGCAGGGAATCTTCCAGTATGGTCGGGTCGTAATGGTGAATGGCACGGGAAGAGCCGAACACAAGCAGTTCTTCCGAGGTGTGGTGGCAGATGTATTCTATCCGTTTTGTGTCACCGCCCTTGGCACGGGGTACCAAAGGTTTGAAAAACGTACCTAAAGCGGTATCTGCCATCCACATGATGGCAAGGAATAAAAGATTCTTTCCGATAAACAGTTTCATGAGATTATACTTTTAAAAACTAACGTAGATGAATTGTCCGGCATCAAACACTCCGCAAAGCAAGATAGCAAAGGCCAGGATTACATAGCTCGCCCAGCGCACCGTCCTGTACGGACTGGACATCAACCATCGTTTGCCGGGGGCAAACTCGTTCGTGCAATCAACAGTTATTACCGTCAGAATCGAAGCGAAAGAGAGCAGCAGGTTCGTCTTACTGTTCATAAGCACGGGCGAAGCAAGGTCGGTGCAGATGTTTGCCATTACGTTCCAGGCATCCCCGATGCCCGGCATACGGAAAACAATCCAGGCAAAGTTGATCAGCAGAAAAGTCAATGCGATGGCGTCCTGCACGCGCCAATCCTGCAGACTGCGGGCGTTGCAGCCCCAAGGCTTTCTCGACAATCTGAAACAAACCGTGCAGCACGCCCCACACCACGAATGTCCAGTTGGCTCCGTGCCACACACCGCTCACCAGGAAAGTGACAAAGATGTTCCAGTAGTTGCGTGCCTTGCTGCACCGGCTTCCTCCCAAAGGGATGTAAACGTAGTCTTTCAGCCAGGTGGAAAGCGATATGTGCCACCTGCGCCAGAAGTCGGTGACAGATACCGACAGGTAAGGTTGGCGGAAATTGTTTATCAGGTCGAAACCCATCAGCCTGCCTACGCCCATTGCCAGGAAAGAATAGCCTGCAAAGTCGCCGTAAATCTGGAAGGAGTAGAATATGCTGGCCAGCAGGCAAGAGGAACCTGAGTTGTATTGATAGTTGTCTAAAACTTTGTCTACATACAATCCCAACCTGTCGGCCATGACCACTTTGAGGAACATTCCCCACAGCATCCATTTCAGTCCTTGCACGGCACGGTCGTAATCGAAAGTCCGGTTGGCTTTGATCTGCGGAAGCAAGGAGGCCGCTTTGCTGATGGGGCCGGACAGAATCTGCGGAAAGAAAGACACAAACAGCATATAGTCCCACCAGTTGCGTTCGGCGGCGATGCGGCGGTAGTAGACATCGAACAGATACCCCACAGCCTGAAAAGTGAAGAACGAAATGCCGACAGGCACCGCCCAATTCAGTCCCGGAATACCTTCCCATCCGAACAATTCGGCAAAGGAGCCTGTCAGGAAATTATAGTACTTGAATACCAGCAGTGGAAGTAAGGCCAGCGACGCGCCGCATCCGATGAGCAGCCTGCGCCGGGAGGATATGGACAGTTCCCTTTCCAACCGGAGGGCAAAGACGTAGGTCACGGCTGTCACGCCCAGCAGAATAAGGGCATAGGCCGGATTCCACTGCATGTAAAGCCCGTAGGAAACGAGCAGAAGCAGTCTGTTGGCAACCACCGACTTCCGTTCCGGCGAACGGGTGAACAGACAAGGCAAGAAATAATAACTCACAAAAATGAGCGGAAACAGCCAAAGAAATTGGAACGAGTTGAATATCATAGGTCGATGACACTTGTGTTTATCGCCTATAAATCCCTCTTTCACCAATAATCTAATCCATAAACAATGTTTTTTTCTATAATTTTGAATGATTTGGGCAAAGGTTCATTACCTTTGTATTTATATAACATGTATTTGGAAGTAAAGATTTGAACCGATTAAAAACAATCCTGGCAGAGAAGAAGCGCACCGGCAAATGGCTTGCAGAACAATTAGGGAAAGACTCTGCCATTATTTCCAAATAATGCGTAATCGACATTGGAAAATCTACTTCAGATAGCGAAATGCTTGGAAGTGGATATTAGTGAATTGGTTCGACAACAAAACTATGATTGGTAGGTAGTATGATAAACAAGAACAATAGCCCATATTCAGCAACTATAACAGGATGTGCTTTCCTCTATAACGAGTTCATGCGTATTCTGCCATTGCTTATGGATGAAAATGCGACGGAACTCCTTAAAGAGGAGGTACTGAACAATCGGATTTTACAAGTAAATTCTCAAAAAGCGAGACAAACCTTCATTACAGAATTTAAGCGTAGATATAATGCCGTTCCGATTTCTTTTTGGATGAAATTTATCACCATGGGAGAGACGGCCCAACGGGCAGGACTGCTTTATGCCATATTAAAGGCATACAAGTTGGCTTTCGATTTTCATTTCAACGTCACTGTCAAGCGGTGGAATTCCGTTGACCAAACCCTTCATAAGAATGACATCATGAGGGAATTTAGTGAAATTTCGTCAAGGGACGCATTTGTTGACAGCTGGACAGAGAACACAAAAGACAAGTGCGCCAGTCAATATCTGACTATCTTGCGGCAGTCCGGCCTATTGCAAGAAAAAACAGACGAACTTCAAGCACTTCATCTTGAAGCGTCTGACTTTGAATATTATGTACGTAGCGGCGAAGACTGGTTCTTGGAAGCCTGTCTGCTTTACCCTTACGAAGTGAACGATATAAAAATGCAATTATCATGAGCAGCATGTCCATACAGGAACTGTACGACTATCTCAACAGTCCGGAGTTTCAGAATGTGGAGAATGGAAACATCTTCTACAACTACTATATATACCAGTATCCTGCCAAAAAGGAATACGAGATGCGGCGGCAGTTGGTGGTATTCAAGCAAAACTTGGAACGTCCCATCAGCTTTGTCAACACCATGCTGCTGGATTTGTTCCAAGTATTTTGTGAGTATCTTAAAAAAGAAACATTCGGTTCGGAGTCATTGTTTGATGTTACGCTGGAAGACGACAAGATGCAGCCGGATATGGTAACCGCCGAACTGACCAATGAAGCCAATTCGGATAATTTCATCAGCTATGTACATGACCGCATCGATGAATATCTCAAAATAAACGACGGTCTTAACAAGCCATATATCTTTGTCCACGGTATAGGGAAAATGTTTCCATATTTGCGGACTAACGTATTCCTCACCCGTTATGAGAAATACAACGATACGTCACGGTACAAAATCATCCTGTTCTACCCCGGACACCAGGAAGGCAATTCCTTCTCGCTGTTTGATATGTTGGATGATGCGCATACTTATCGTGCCACCTTATTAGTCAACAAATAAACACCGATTTGATATGAAATTCAATGATTTATACGAAAGAGGACTTGACCGGAAAGTGAATCCGGCCGTTTCCGCATCTGATTTGAGCGAGGAAACGGTACACACTGAAATAGAGGAATATGTGTTTACGCAAGAAATTATCGTCAACCTGTTCAACATACTGACCAACATCAGGCTGAATCAAGGCAGCCATGTCGGCATCTGGATTAACGGCTACTATGGCTCAGGAAAGTCCCACTTCTTGAAGTACACCAGCTATTGCTTGTCGGGCAAGTATAGCAAAAAGGCTTTTGACCGTCTGATTGAAGCTACCCGGCAAATGTTGCTCGGTGATAAAGATACCTCCGCCATTGAGATCGCAGGCGTATCGCTTTCTGATTTGCATGATCTTCAGAACTGGTATGTAAATAAAGCGGATGTCGAAATGGTGATGTTCAATATTGGTGACGTACACGATGCCAATGTGGACAGGACCAATACGTTTACCACCATCTTTTGGAACCAGTTTAATGCAAAACGTGGTTATAATTCTTTCAACCTTCCTGTGGCTCAATATCTGGAAAAAGCACTTGATGATGACGGGAAATTTGGTGAGTTCAAGGAGTATGTCAAGAGCAAAGGCTATGATTGGGAGCGCAACATTTCACGCTTCGCCGCCGGCAGGTTGGATTTGGCTTTGCAGATGGCCAAGGAGGTTGATCCGGCACTTGCCATCGATGTGATTCGTGAACGCATCAAGAACAACGACATCAACATTTCGGTAGAGGCATTTGCCGCCGAGATGAAAGAGTATATAGACCGCAAAGCCAACCGCAATCTCCGCATCCTGTTCTTCGTGGACGAGGTTAGCCAGTTTATCGGTGAACACCGTGACCTGTTGCTTCAGCTCCAGTCGCTCGTGAAACGGCTTGATGAAGTTTGCGAATCGCAGGTTTGGATTTCGTGTACAGCGCAGCAGACATTGGAAGATGTGGTGAAAAATGTAGGAGGCAGCGATACCAATCCAGAGGATGAGGTCGGCAAGATTTTAGGTCGGTTTGAAGTCCGTGCTTCTTTGCAGGGTACAAGCCCTGAATATATCACACAGAAGCGTATCTTGGAGAAAAAGGGTGAGGTGGAAATGCAATTATGTGAGCTATTTGAGAAAAACAAAGCCATGCTTGATGCCCAGTTCATTCTGCCCGGCACTTACCAGTCTTACAAGAACAAGGAAGACTTTGCGGCTTTCTATCCCTTTGTGCCTTACCAATTCCAGCTGATTATGAGGGTGCTCGATTCCTTTGTCAATATGAATTATGTGGATAAACAGGTAAAGGGAAACGAGCGCTCCTTGCTGAACATCACTTTCTCCATAGCCAAGGAGACCGCAGAATGTGAGGTGGGTGAGTTTATCCCGTTTGACCGTTTTTTCGGTGCCATGTTCCAAGGCTCCATGCAACATCTTGGGCAACGTGCCATGTCGAACGCACGCCAGGCATTAGACCTGATAGACGACGAGAAGAGGCAGGCCTTTTACCGACGTGTGGTATATGTGCTTTTCATGGTCTGCAACCTTTCGGACAGTGACAAGCAAGGTTTCTCGGCAACTATCGACAACATCGTTACGTTGCTTATGACCAAAATGGATGCCAACAAAGCGGCCATCAAGGAAGAGGTGTCGCAAGTGCTTTCATTCCTTATTGACAAGTCGGTGATACGCAAGGTCAAGAAGGACAATGGTGCTGATATCTATGAGTTCTACACCGAAGAGGAAGCGCAGGTTGCCCAGATTATCAAGAACCAGAAGGTGGACAGCAATACCTATACCGAGGAACTTTATAAAATCATCTACGAGCATTTCGGCTTCTCCACTTCCACCAGCAAGGAAACCTTTGCCACGCGCTCTTTCAATGTGGGAGGCAATGTGGATGGCAGAAATATCCTGTCTAACAATCCGGACGTGGTGGTTGACTTCCTCACCAATGCAAGTACCGATTCGCCCGAACAATTTGCTTTCAACAACCAGCCCAATCATCTGGTGTTCTTCCTCTATCCGCTCTTTAAGGACAATCAGGAGCTACGCCAGAACTTCTTGGACTATTGTCGCGTGCAGCGTTTTGCACAGGAACCTGCGATTAGCGAGGAGCGTCAGCGAACCAAACGTCTATTCCAGGACCGTGCCAAGGAAATGTACCAGAAAGACATCAAGCCAAAGTTCCGCGATTTGCTCGACAACTGTCCGGTTATCTCCGGGGATGAGATTCTTCCTCAATCCGTATTGGGTACGGCAAGAAATAAGGAACGCTACAAGGTGGCTATGTTACGGCATCTGCAGAATTTATATAGTTTCGCCCCATTGGTAAACGGGCCGGAGTTTCCTAAAACCGCAAACGAACTTTCCCAGAAAATCCTTCGTCCCGTCGAAGTCACTCTGATGGAAACGTCTCTGTCCATACCCGAACAGAAGGTAAAGGACTATCTTGACCGTGCACCCCACGATGTCACCGTAGCTGATGTGGTGCGCCAGTTTGCCAAAGTGCCTTACGGTTGGGCGGATAGTTGCAGCATTTATGTGGTAAACGAGTTGGTTCGCCGCCACCTCTATGCGTTCAATTATAACAACAATCCCAATGTAAGCCGTGAGGAAGTGGCCCGGAACATTGTGCGTGAATCCAACCGGTTTACCATTGAGCCTGCCAAGGCCGTCTCGCAGGACATTCTGAATGCCTTTATCGAAGCGTGGAAGCATATCTTCAACGTGGTGAGCGTCAAGGGAAGTAACGACTATACCGAACTTTTCCGCAACTGCAAGGACATCAACGACAGTGCGCTCAACAGCCTGTTGAAGAATTACCGTGAGCTAAATCATACAATAAGCGGATATGCTTTCGCCAAAGTAATAGACGAAGCCATCTCGCTGATGGAACAGTGGCTTTCCATTCGTGACCCGAAAGAGTTTTTCCAAATCATTATCGATGCCAGCGAGAGTGCCGCCATCCTGTTCGACAAGTGCAAGAATGTACGCCAGTTCGTGGATGACCAATATGAAATGTTCAAGAAGATAACAGCGTTTTTGGATACCAATCGCGACAACTTCGCTTTCCTGCCCGATGACCAAAGGGAAGTGTTGAACCGCTTGAAGGCGATAGCTGCCGATGAAGAGCCTTGGGACAGGATGCCTGCCTACAACAAAATGATGCGTAACCTGAATGGCAAATTGGGTGAATGTAAAGACACACTGATTGCAACCATTAAAGCCAATTTCAACAAAGTATTTGATGAATTGGAAGAGTATGCCGAAAGCGTAAACGTAAGCCGTGACAAATTCGCCCAACGTGATGCCACGATTATGCGCAAGACGAGTACGCATAACTTCTATGCCTTGCAGGCCAATGCCGACGTGACGGAGTTTCTCAATGAGCAGACAGAACGTATCAATGCAGCTATCCCCAAGCAAAACCCTCAACCGTTAAAGCCCTACGACAAGCCTGCGGGAGGAAGTGGCGGTAGCGTACAAGAACCGCCTGTTCCCCGTATGCGCAAGGTGGTGCATCTCGATACGCATTGCAACACGCCTATTCGCACGGAGGCTGACATCGACCGATATTTGCAAGGACTGAAAGACAAACTGATGAAATACATCGGTGGTAACAATGACATTATCATTAGTTAGGTGTTAGGTTTTAGTGATTAGTGATGAAGTAGGTCTTATGAAGCAAAGCATATTAAAGGAGAAAAGCAAGGCATTTGCTCTGAGGATTATTAAGCTATATGGTTACCTTAGAATAACGAAGCATGAATATATTATGTCAAAACAATTATTGCGCTGCGGTACAAGCATTGGCGCCAATATAGCGGAAGCCTTCTATGGGCAGTCAGATGCCGATTTTATCAGTAAACTTTCTATTTCACAGAAAGAATGTGCTGAGACCTTATATTGGTTGGATTTGCTCCATGAAAGCAACTTCATAGAAGATACTCCATTTCAAAGTATCTATAACGATGCCACAGAACTGATGAAACTTCTTACTTCATCCATTAAAACAATGAAGTCAAAAACACCTGACACTTAATAACTAATAGTTAAAACATAACAACGTGGAAACAAACAAATTGAAACGCTTCGCAACAGAAGCTCGTAATATACTAATCAGCGGAGTGGTGCAACGCCTCACCGCTCTGGGCTTTCAGCCCGATGGTACAGCTGATGAGATGCCCGAACTGCTGGGCGGCGGTGCCGTCTTTATGGGAGAAGTACAGTCGGAAGACTTCTATCACAAATGGATGTCGCTCTACCGGCGTATGCGAAGCCACTCTTTCCGCGAGGTGGCGGAAGAGGCTGCCTATACGTGGTTCAACCGCCTGGTTGCCATTCGCATCATGGTAAAGAACGGGCTGATTCCTGCCGTGTTGGAATATGAAAGCGAAGAGGTGCACATCCCGGTCATCGTGACCGAAGCACGACAGGGGCGTATGCCGCAGATGGATGAAGCAAGCCGTCAGAAGCTGGATGCCCTCCTGCTCGACGATGCCTTGACCGACGAACAGTTTGCCTTGCTTATCGTGGCATATTGCCATAGCAACCCGATTATCCGGAAGTGCTTCGGCAGAATATCGGACTATACGGAACTGCTGTTGCCAGGCAACATCCTGAAGAACGACGGCTTTATCGACCGCCTCAATGCCGGCGATTATATTTCGGATGAAGACTACCGTTCGCCCGAACTCATCGGCTGGCTTTACCAGTTCTACATCTCCGAACGCAAGGACGAGGTGTTTGCCAGGAAAGGAAAGTTTGAAGCCGGCGAGATTCCGGCCGCCACACAGATATTCACACCGGGCTGGATAGTGAAGTACATGGTGCAGAACACCGTAGGACGCATCTATCTCGACAACAACCCCTATTCCGACATCAAGGAGGGCATGAAGTATCTGGTAGCCACCACCGACTTTACACCTGATCACTCACACCTATTACCTGTCGACGACATTCACGACCTGAAAGTGGCCGACCTTGCCTGCGGCTCAGGCCACATCCTCAACGAGTGTTTCGACCTGCTCTACCGGATTTATATAGAAGAAGGCTACAACCGCCGCCGCGCCATTGAGGACATTTTCCGCTATAACCTCACGGGCATCGACATAGACACCCGTGCCAGGCAGCTGGCCACGTTCGCCCTCCTGCTGAAGGCGTGCCAAAGGGACAGCAGCTTTGCCGACGGCCGTGTGTTGCCCCGTGTGCTGGACATGCCCAAAAACGGCTTGCCCTTGCCTGCCGATGCACGTTTGGCCGGCGAGATCGAAGCCGTCAACCGTGTGCTGGCCGATGCCGACACGCTGGGTAGCATCATGAAGTTCAACCTGTCCCCAGCTGCCTGCGAATGGGTAGCTTCGCTGGAAGCTGAAAGCGATGCGGCGCGCCTGGTACTGGCACTGACGGAGAAGTATTCAGTGCTGGTGATGAATCCTCCTTACATGGGTGGCGGGAATATGAATGCTGTGCTCTCCAACTATGTGAAAAAGAATTACGAGGACGGAAAGGCGGACTTGTTTGCCGTATTCATGCAAGTGGCGGAAGAACGCTTGGCGGACAAAGGCAAATATGGCATGATAAACATGCAGAGTTGGATGTTTCTTTCTTCGTTCGAGAAACTACGCACGCATCTGCTTAACACCATGCAGATAGACAGTATGCTGCACTTAGGTCCACGCACCTTCGATGAACTTTCCGGTGAAGTGGTGCAGAATACAACTTTTGTCGTTACAAAACATGCTCCTACCTCTACAGGCATCTATTATCGGTTGGTGGATGGCAAGAGTTGCGGAGATAAAGAACGGATGTTTCTCTCAGGAGAGAATGGCTATCTCCACGTCTCCCAACAGAACTTCAAGAAGATTCCGGGATGCCCGGTTGGGTATTGGGTGAGTGAGAAGATGATAGAGGCATATTCATCAAAATTAATGGGTGATTATGCCGCTCCAAAAGCTGGGTTAGCTACTGGAAACAATGAAAAATTTCTTCGTTTATGGGTTGAAGTTTGTTTTGATAACATTGGTTTTCGAATCACAGACTCTCAAGAAACGATTAATGCCACCTTTAAGTGGTACCCTTGTTTAAGCGGAGGTAGAAGTAGAAAATGGGGATGTCATGAAGAATATGTAGTAAATTGGCTACAGGATGGGTATGAATTAAAACATTTTATTGGTACAAACGGTCGCTTAGCATCCCGACCTCAAAATACACAATATTACTTTAAAGAGGGGCTAACATGGAATAAAATTAGTTCTAATGAATTTTGTGTAAGATATAAATCTATTGGAAATATTTTCGATGATACAAGTAGATGTGCATTTGTAGAAGATAAGAAGAATTTATTATATGTAATTGGGATATTATGCTCTAAAGTCAGTATTGAATATTTGAAACTTTATAATCCAACAATGAGTTTTACAAATGGAGATATAAGTAGAATACCCCTAATTTTTACTGATAATCCTTCCAATATTGACACTTTAGTCTCCCAAAACATCTCCATCTCCCGCGCCGACTGGGACGCCCACGAAACCTCCTGGGACTTCGAGGAGAACGAACTCGTCCGCCTCAGCAAGGAGCAGGGAGAAGGCCCGCACCGCCTGTCCGACCTGATGGATGCCTACCGGGAGCATTGGACGGAGCAGTTCCTCCAACTCCACGCCAACGAGGAGGAACTGAACCGTCAATTCATAGAGATATACGGTTTGCAGGACGAACTGACGCCCGACGTGCCGCCGGAGGAAGTCACCATCCTGCAACAGGGAGAACTGACATTCAACTGAAGCAACAGGAGAAACGGAATATGGACACGAACTATACAGACAATGAAACATATAGGCGCATTCATTTCGCTGTAATGGCGATAGAAAGTGGAGCACGCAAGTTAGGTATTTCCGGCAAGGAGATGCACGACAGACTGCGGAAACAAGGATTGATACATCGCCGCCTTATCGGGCGGTACAATGACCTTCATACCCAAAGTCTTGACTGGGTGGCTGACGACATCATTGAAACTCTGTTAAATTGGGAGGCGGAAGTATGATTACTCTATTTCATGGGTCATATATACCCGTACAAGTACCATTGGTAAAACTGGGCAGGAAGAAAGTGGATTTTGGACAAGGATTTTACCTTACCAAACTGCACAAGCAGGCAGAATCATGGGCAAAGGCAATCGCGGAAAGAAAGGGGCGTAATGCCCAACCGGCTGTCTCTACATATTCGTTCGACTATGATGCGGTAAAGTCTGGCGGATATAGGATAAAGACATTCGAAAGTTACAATCTTGAATGGCTGGAATATGTTGTGGATTGCCGTAGAGGCGGTATGGAGCAACAGCAGTATGATGTAGTCGAAGGCGGTGTAGCCAATGACAATGTCATCGATACAGTTGAAGACTATGAAAACGGCATTATTACAGCAGAACAAGCGTTGGGACAGTTGATATACAAGGAAGTGAATCACCAGATTTGCATCTTGAACCAAGACATCGTGGATAAGTATCTTTCATTTACTTCGTTTGAAATACTAAAAATAGAGGATTGATTATGAGAGACACCGTACTTTGGCGCAAACAGAGCCGCATTATCATGAAGTTGGCCGATGCTTTGCAGATTGATGCAGAGCGGGCGCTTGACCTTTTTTATTCCACTAAGGTCTATCAGCAGTTGGCAGAACCGAAATATGGTTTGCAACTGATGAGCGATGACTATATATTGGAGGAACTGATAGAAGAACTGAGAGAACCGCATTGAAGTAAGAAAACATGGTAGAAAAGACAACATATAATAAAGAAACAGCAAACGCTCCGGCATTGACGCCCGAACAGATACCGCCCTCGTTCTACCGCTGCTTCCAGAGCGATTGCCCGAAGGCAGACACCTGCTCCCGCTTCCTCGCAGGGAAACTCCTCCGCGAAGGG
This sequence comes from uncultured Bacteroides sp., assembly GCA_964413805.1. GTDB lineage: Bacteria > Bacteroidota > Bacteroidia > Bacteroidales > Bacteroidaceae > Bacteroides. The sequence continues at coordinate 18,817 of CAYPUJ010000002.1, forward strand.
AAAGTGTGCGGCCCTGCGGTCTATCCTTCGGCACGCACGGGCGACACGTGCACGATGTACAAACAGACACGTGTCATCCGCGCCGCCTACGGTTTCACGGCCATTTTCGCCGAAGTGAAGCAGAAAGACAGTACGCCCTTGCGCAGCCGCATCAAGGCTTATCTGGGCGGGAACACCACCTACTACCGCTATCACCACGGCGAAAAGCTCCTCACGCCCGAGCAACAGGAGTGGATTGTCGGCCTCTTTCGCCGGAAGGGATATACGGAAGAGCTGCACTTCGACGGGTATCGGGAACTGTATGACTTTAGTCCGGACTGATTACCATGCTATGGTAGTGTGATTACCAAAGCGCGGAAGTGCCGCTTCCGAAGCGCGGGAACGACGTTACCGAAGCGCGGGAATCAGACTACCAAAGCCTGGGAGCATATCCGGTAAAAGCATGAGTGATATGCGGACAACGAAGAATTATTGATTATCAAACAATAAGGACACAAAAAAGACGAAACAATGACAGAGAACGAAGATATAAGAAAACGCATGGTGTGGCACACCGACGTAGTGGTAAGGCAACTCATCTCGTATGCCGTAGGCTGCATGATGGGGCGTTATAGCATAGACCGCAAGGGACTGATTCTTGCCAACCAGGGCGACGGGCCGGAAGAGTATGAAGCACTTGTGCCCGATAGCCGTTTTGCGGTAGACGATGACGGCATTATTCCCCTCATGTCGGTCAACAATGAACTGGGCGACCACATCACCCTGCGCTTCAAGACCTGGCTGGGGATCGCCTTTGGTGAGGAAAGCCTTATGGACAATCTCAACTTTGTGGAACGTGCTTTGGGTAAACGCCTGGAAGACTATTTCCTGAAGGACTTCTGGAAAGACCACAAGAAGATGTACCAGAACCGTCCCATCTACTGGCTGTTCAGTTCGAAGAAAGGAGCTTTCCAGTGCATCGTATATATGCACCGCATGAATGCCTACACCGCTGAGAAAGTCCGCACCCAATACCTGTTGCCTCACATCGAATGGCTGATGACCAGACAGGCGGAGATGCAGGCCGATGCCGCCAACCTCTCTGCCCGTGAGCGCAAGGAGTTGGACAACATCGGCAAGCAGATAGACGAGTGCCGTGAATATCACGACCGCCTCCATGTGGTGGCCGACAAGCAAATCGCCTTTGACCTCGACGACGGGGTGGTGGTGAACTACGCCAGGTTCGGGGATGTGCTGAAAAGTATTAAGTGATAGTGATTAGGTGTTAAGTGGGTGTGTTATGACGACAGAAGATGTATTGCGGCTCAGAGACCGTGGCGAAGTAAGCAAGGTACAGTTCAAGGAACGTATCCTGGATAAATATGACATAGGCTGTGAGCTGGTTGCCATGAGCAATTTTCGCGGAGGGCAGCTTGTGGTTGGCATCAATGACAAAACAGGGGAATTCAACCCCTTGTCGTATGCCGAAGTGCAGGAAACAACCAACCTGCTCGGCAATATCGCTTCGGAAAATGTTGTTCCAGGCATCTTGCTCGACATTGATACTGCCGGCGTAGAGGGCGGAAGCGTAGTTGTGGCAACCATCAAAGAGGGGAACAACAAGCCTTACCACGACAACAAAGGCATCGTCTGGATAAAGAACGGTGCAGACAAGCGCAAGGTGTTTGATAACGCCGAGTTGGCAGAGATGATGTCTGAATGCGGCAGCTTTGCCCCGGACGAAGCTGTTGTGAAAGATGCGACATTGGACGATTTGGATGAAAATACGCTCAAGGTATTCCTGCAAAACCGCTTTTCAATCGCATTGGAAAAGAAAGGGATTGTGGGTGACGTACTCCGCGAGGCTTCTCCTGATGACATATCCAACGCCATAGCCAAGGGGCACAATCTGAACAAGCTGATGCGCAATCTGCGCTTTATCCGTCCGGACGGAAGCCTGACGGTAGCCGCCATGCTGTTGTTTGGCAAATACACCCAGCGTTGGTTGCCGGTGATGACGGCCAAATGTATCTGCTTTGTCGGGAACAATGCAGGCGGCAAGCAATTCCGGGACAAAGTGAATGATGCAGATATGGAAGGCAATCTGTTGCATCAGTTTGAAACCATCATGTCTTTCTTTACCCGCAATCTTAAAAACGTACAGGTAGAGGAAGATTTCAATTCGATGGGCAAACTTGAAATTCCATACGGCAGTCTGGTTGAGTTTGTGGTCAATGCACTCGTTCATCGTTCACTCAACTGGAATGCACCCATCCGTATCTTCATCTTTGACAACCGCGTTGAGATACATAGTCCCGGCATATTGCCGAATGGCCTACAGGTGGAAGACATCACCAACGGCACCTCCATGCCCCGCAACAATTTCCTTTTCAGCAATGCCATTTATCTCCTGCCCTATACCGGAGCAGGCACGGGCATCCAGCGTGCTTTGGAAGACGGGTTGCAGGTAGAGTTCAAGAATGATGAGAGGACGCATGAATTTCTGATTACGATAGCGAGAAGGGAAGACTTAGACACCGACTCTGACACTGACTTAGATACTGTTCGGGCAGACTCTGGCACTGACTTAGACACTGTCAGGGCGAACTCTGACACTGACTTAGACACAATCCGGGCAAACTTTGACACTGACTTAGACACTACTCCTCAACGAAGGAAATTAACTAATAAGGAAAAGGATATCATTCAATTCTGTAGCATACCAAGAAGTGCTAAAGAAATTTTAGATCGTGTAGGAGTTTCCTCGCATACTAAAAACAGAGAAAAATATGTAACCTCTTTGGTAGAAGCCGGATACTTGGAAATGACAAATCCCGACAATCCTAATGCCAGTAACCAGAAATACAGAAGAAAATGACCGTAACAGACAAAATATACAATTACTTTGACAAGAATCCGGACTTACGGGTTCTTTTTATCTTCAATGATGAGTTCCTTGCCATGGAGCTTGCGGAAGCGACGTGGAAAGAGGGATACCGTTATGTAGATTTCAAAGGGGATTGGTTTACCACAAAGTATAACCTTGATACCGCATGGGCAAACGACAAGGTTATTCTTTATTTCCATCAGGAATCGCCGTTGCAGCGGAAGTCATTGCAAGGGAAATTCCCGTTGCTCGACGTATTGACGGCAAACATGGAATATCACCACCAGGATTATGTGGCCTATATGCAGCAGTACGGGTTGCCTTCAAACATGGCTCTCTTTGTAGAGAAGAACATCAAGCAGTTACAGTCAGACAGGATGCTCCGGCTGCTGCAAAGCTACTATGCCGACAGAAGCATCTCGCAAGACATCGCCGTCAGGGCGTTTCTGTCCTCCTACCTGGGTCAGAACCGTGTATTGGATTGGGACAACATCATACTGAGAGTCTTGTTACTGGGTCGCAACTCGGAACGGAACAAGCAGACGGATTTCTATGTGAAGTTGAGAAGCGCGGTGATGGTAAAAGACGAATTGAACAAGAAACTGGAAAGCATTTTCGGTTGTAAGATAGATGACAATGCGGAAGCAAAAGTGAAGAAGCTGGTAGAGACATTCAAATACAATGCCATCGTGCAAAATCTTGCCCCTGTTCCGGCAGACAACTACAAGGGTTACAGGATAACCGATTCTATCGCTTTGCAGCAAATGAACAGTATTCTGGAGTTAGCCATGAGCCACCCCAAAACGGCAGATGCACTGACTGAAGTGATTGGCGAATCGGGAAAATACATCCGTGATGAAGACCTTATCCGATGGTATGGCACGGATGCCAACTATTATTATATTCCCGGCGGGCTTTGCCTGCCCATACTTCGCGGCTTGATGGAGAAAACGATCATGGAAGCACCGAAGAAAGCGATGGCACGGCTGGAAGAATTGAAGGTAAAGCACAGCGACAATAGCGAGGTAGATGCGGTCATAGATTATGACGTATTGGTAGCCCGTTATTATGAATGTGCCCTGTCGTCAGGCTCCATCACCTTGAATCAGCCGGACGACTATCTTGCCAAATATCGGGATGAATATTACCTGCCGGATCAACTGTACCGCCTGTCTGTCGAATGTTTCGGCAAAATAAGCCCTACCATTGCCCTTTACGATACAGTACAGAAAGTGAAGCGCAACTTGGATATGCAATATGCCAAGTTGTGCAACCGTATCAACTTGGAATGGATGCGCTGTGTGAAAGAGGCAGGCGGAATGAAAGCCGTACACGGACTCAGGCAGCAGGACTTCTATGACAGCCTGATTAAAGGAATACAGAAAAAAGTGGTGGTTGTCGTGAGCGATGCCCTTCGCTATGAGGTGGCGCAAGAACTTATCGGCGTGTTGGCGGCACGCAAGCACATCGCCCGTCTGAGCATGGGAATTGCCATGTTACCTACTGAAACGAAGTTCTGCAAACCGGCATTGCTCCCGCATCGCAGCCTGCGGTTGTATGCCGAAGTGGATGGAACGCAAAACATTGGGGTGGACAATCGGATACTGGACACGTTGGAGAAACGTACCGGGCAAGTGGATGCCTATCGGCAAGGAGCCATCTGTGTGGATTATGAAACGGTAAGTAAGTATGAACAAGACAAGAACCGCGAGATATTCAAGCATCCGCTGGTGTACGTCATGCACAATACCATTGACAACAAGAGCCATTCAGCTGTGGCAAAAGACATTGTGGACAGTTGCCGGGATGCCATCAATGAATTGGCGACATTGGTGCACAAGATTCACGAAACCTACAATGTGACAGAGGTTTATATCACTTCTGACCACGGCTTCTTGTTCAATGACCAGTCGTTTGAAGACAAGGACAAGCATAAAGTAACCGAAGAAGCATTGGAAAAGAGTACACGATATTATCTCACACAATCGACGGCGGCGGTGTCCGGCATCGTGAAATTCCCCTTGTCGGAAGTTTCAGGCATGGAAGAAAACGATATTTATGTAGCTGTACCCGAAGGCACCAACCGCTTGCAAGCACCGTCTGGAGGCTATCGCTTTACGCACGGCGGGGCTTCCTTGCAGGAATTACTGATACCGATTATTGTCAGCCGTAAAAAACTGGAAGACAGCAAGGCACCTGTTGGTGTAATGGTGCTTGACAGAAATCTTTCCATCCAAGCCTCACGCCTCCGTTTCAAATTGTTGCAGACCGATGCGGTAAGCATGGAGATGAAAGCCCGGACTATCAAGGTGGCACTCTATCACAATGACATGGCAGTCACCCCGGTCAAGGAATATGTACTGAATAATACGGATGCCTTGCTTGACAACCGCAAGGTATTGGTTGACCTTACCTTGAATCAAAACATTGATGCCAAGGTATTGCAACTAAGGGTATATGATGTAACCGATGACCTGAATCCCTTAATAAAGGAGAATGTGACGAACAATACGCTAATTGGTAATGAATTTGATTTCGATTGATTATGTATTTGCAGGATAAAATAATGAATGCCTTTATCGGCAAAGTAGTCCGCAAGGATTTGGCTTTCCTTGTAAAAGGTGGACTGCCTGTTCCTACATACGTGTTGGAATACTTGCTGGGGCAGTATTGTGCCACTAATGATGAAGAGGTTATAGCGGAAGGCCTGGAGAAAGTGAAAAAAGTCATCCAAAACAACTACGTGCATCGCGCCGATGCCGAGGCAATCAAAGGAACCATCCGCGAAAAAGGCAAGCACCGCGTCATTGACAAGGTAACGGTGACACTCAATGAAAGGTCGGATGAGTATCAGGCTCATTTTGCCAATTTAGGTTTGAGCAATGTCCCCATCAGTACGCAATATGTAACATCCAATCCCAAACTGCTTTCAGGCAACGGGGTCTGGTGCATTGTGACCATCGGATATATTTCCGGAGAAGATGTAAGGGTACGTTGGGAAATCCAGACGCTCAAACCGGTACAAATATCCAATGTGGATGTACAGGAATACATTGACCTTCGTAAATCTTTCACTACGGAAGAATGGATTGACTTCATGATGCACACTGTCGGTTTAGACCCTGACAAGTTCAACCGGAGAGAGAAATTCATCACGCTGGTCAGATTACTGCCTCACGTGGAAAACAATTTCAATTTTGTGGAACTCGGACCGAAGGGAACCGGCAAAAGCCATGTCTTTCAAGAATTGTCACCATACGGTGTGTTGGTGAGCGGCGGCGATGTAACGAGCGCCCGGCTCTTTGTCAAGATGAGCGGCAACAAGGAAATACTTGGTCTGGTCGGTTATTGGGATGTCGTGGCATGGGATGAGTTCGAGCAGCAAAAAGGCCGCAATGTGGATGCCGTATTGATAGACACCATGCAAAACTATCTTGCCAACAAATCATTCAACCGTGGCAAAGGTACGCATGAGGCTTCCGCTTCCATGGCATTTGTTGGCAACACCAAACATACGGTGCCTTATATGTTGAAGAACAGCCATCTGTTTGAATCGATCCCTACGGCTTTCATCAAAGGTGCTTTCCTTGACCGCATCCATCTTTATAATCCCGGTTGGGAAATCAAAATGCTGAAAAAAGACAGTTTCTCCAAGGGCTATGGGTTAATCACAGACTACATCGCAGCCATTCTGCATGAGTTACGCAACAACGACCTTACCGGCCTGCTTAAAGAATATGCAAAATTTGACGGTTCTCTTTCCGAGCGCGACCATTTAGCCATACGCAAGACATTTTCCGGCATGGTGAAACTTCTTTATCCAGACGGGAAGATGACAGACAAAGAAGCCTGCGAACTGATAGACTTTGCGGCAGAATGTCGCAAGCGTGTAAAAGACCAACTCTACATCATTGACGAAACTTTTAGGGCAGAACCTGCTAAATTTGCATATATCCGTAAGACGGATGGTGCGGAAATCCATGTTGAAACATTGGAAAATATAAACTATGGTATGGATGCTGAACAAAATATAGCACAGAACCCTGCTGCACTTTCTGGAGATGATGAGAAGAGAAATGACACAGCTATTCATCAAAATGATAAATCTGCTTCCTCACAAAAGGACGTTGAAAACGTAAAGAAGAACCGTCCTCGCATTCCTGTATTACAGGAAAAGAATCTTTCATTCCGTTTGGGGCAGACAGGAGTCACTTATCAATCCCTTTTTGCCGACTACCTGAAAGATGCGACAGAAATCACAATCGAAGACCCATATATCCGTACAAGCTGGCAGATAAAGAACCTGGTGGAATTTATGACCATGCTGATTGATACCCGCAATGTGGATGACCTGAATGTGCATTTGATAACCAACGAAGAAGAGAGCAAAATCCCTGAGCTGATAGACAAGCTGGATGACATTAAAGATGATATGATAGAATATGGCATCGAGTTTGATTACAAATTCCGGGATTTCCATGACCGTTGCATCAGAACAGATAACGGTTGGGTCATCTCATTAGGCAGAGGATTGGATATCTATGAAAAGTACAGTCCTTATTCGGTAGCCGCAGTCCGTCCAGGCAAACGCAAATGCAAAGAATTTATGGTAACTTATACGAAAAGCAATCCTGATAACAGATAAAAGCTGCCATGCAAAAACTACCCTATAAATCCCCCGAAGTCGGCATGAAACTTATTTAAAAAAGAAAGGCGAGGATTTGTTCGCATTCATTCAAGATCGAGCATCGCCAAACGCTTTGTGAAAAATGAATTAAGAAACAATACCCACGCCATGTGCTATGTAGCGGGGTACAGCACAAGCTGTACCCTATTACATATACAAATAGAATGAGCGTCACATTGTCTCTATCCGTTCACGTTGAAATTGGCGATTTCGATCTTAGGATAAGGCAAAAACGCTTTCTATAATGTCTGCCCGGCCTGGTTACGGTCGGACGCTGCAAAGATACGTTTTTGTTCAAGTGGAACGCGAGCCGTACCTGTATGGAACAAACGGGTTGTATGTATGTGTTTTTTCGGGGGCGGGATGCAGGCATCCGGCATTCCGCCGGCCGGAGGTCAGTAGGACACGGTGGCTTCGATGCCCGCCTCCCTCACCAGTTGCCCGATACGGTCCAGTTCCTCGCGGGTGGCCTTGCGCAGGCTGTGTTCGGGTGTCTCGCGGTCGATGGTGTAAATCATCACCTGCCGGGGAGCGATTTCCTTCACCGTTTCCAGCCAGGGCAGTACGTAGCGGTCGGACGTGTTGTCCATGTCATGTCCTTCGTGTTTCCCCTTCAGGAACATGGTCTGCACGATGCAGCGTCCGCCGAAGGCTTTCATGCCCGCCACGATGTCGGCCACGGCATAGTGCCCCGTGGGACGGTCCAGCAGGCGGATGTAAGCCTCGTCCACGGTGTCCAGCTTCAGGATGTTGTTGTCCACACGGTTCAGGGCATCGCGCACGGCCGGACGGTGGATGAGGGTGGCGTTGCTCAGCACGCTCACCCTGGCGTTTGGGAAGTATCGGTCGCGAAGGGCCAGTGTGTCGTCGATGATTTCCGGAAAACGGGGGTGCGCGGTGGGTTCTCCGTTGCCGGCAAAGGTCAGCACATCGGGCGCGGGGCCGTCTTTCCGCATGGCCTGCAGGCGGGTTTCGAGGGCAGCACGCACCTCTTCGCGGGTGGGCAGGGGCAGGTGCGGGCGGCGGTCGCGGTTGAAGCCGCATTCGCAGTAGATGCAGTCGAATGTACACACCTTTCCGTCGGCAGGCAGGAGGTTGATTCCCAAAGATACTCCCAGGCGGCGGGAATGGACAGGGCCGAAGATGGGAGACGGATAAATGACTGTCATGGCTTTCCTTTTGAATATGAGGTATGAATATAAAGCATGAAAAACACGTGCAAAGATAGTGCAAAGCGGCAAATGTGGCAAAGGGTGGAGAAAAACTACCCGCAAAGGACATGGGTATGCCATAAATTGATTACTTTTACGCCCGAAACGCGAGTGTGTGACTTCATGACAGATACGAATATATTCCAGGATAAGACAGCCGTTTACTATACGCTGGGCTGCAAGCTGAACTTTTCGGAGACTTCCACCATTGGCAAGACATTGCGCGAAGCCGGTGTGCGCACGGCACGCAAGGGAGAGCGGGCGGACATCTGTGTGGTGAACACCTGTTCGGTGACCGAGGTGGCCGACAAGAAGTGTCGCCAGGCCATCCACCGCCTTGTCAGGCAGCATCCGGGCGCCTTTGTGGTGGTGACAGGCTGCTATGCCCAACTGAAGCCGGACGCTGTGGGCAGCATCGAAGGAGTGGACCTTGTGCTGGGTGCCGAACAGAAGAAGGACCTGTTGCACTATCTGGGAAACCTCCGGAAGCAGGGGGAAAGCCAATCCTATACATCACCCCTGAAGGACATCCGTTCTTTCGCCCCCTCCTGTTCGCGGGGCGACCGCACCCGTTTCTTCCTGAAGGTGCAGGACGGTTGCGATTATTTCTGTTCCTACTGCACCATCCCCTTTGCACGGGGGCGCAGCCGGAACGGCAGCATCGCTTCCCTGGTGGAACAGGCACGCCGGGCTGCCGCCGAGGGCGGAAAGGAGATAGTAATCACGGGCGTGAACATCGGCGACTTCGGCAAGTCCACCGGCGAAACCTTCTTCGACCTGGTGAAAGCCCTGGACGGGGTGGAAGGCATCGAACGCTACCGCATTTCTTCCATCGAACCCGACCTGCTGACCGACGACATCATTGACTACGTGGCCCGCTCGCGGCGTTTCATGCCGCACTTCCACATTCCCTTGCAGTCGGGTTGCGATGCCGTGCTGAAGCTGATGAGGCGGCGGTATGACACACACCTGTTTGCCGACAAGGTGAAACGGGTGAAGGCGGTGCTGCCCGATGCCTTCATCGGTGTGGATGTCATTGTGGGAACCCGTGGCGAGACAGATGCGCATTTCGAGGACACCTGTCGCTTCATCCGCGATTTGGATGTCACCCAGCTGCACGTGTTCAGCTATTCGGAGCGTCCGGGCACGCAGGCTCTGAAGATAGACCACGTGGTGCCGCCCGAAACGAAGCACGCCCGCAGCCGGCGTCTGTTGGATCTTTCGGAAGAAAAGACCCGTTCGTTTTACGCCCGTCACATCGGGCAGACCCTGCCGGTGCTCTTGGAACGCTCCCGCCCCGGAACGCCCATGCATGGCTTTACGCCCAACTATATCCGGGTGGAAGTGCCCCGTGACGAAACGCTTGACAACCGGGTGGTGAACCTGAGGCTGACCGGGTTCAACGAAGACGGGACAGCCTTGTGCGGGGAGTTTGGGTGAGCGGGGAATGTTATTCTGACCGACATTTTTGACTATAAGGAACTACGCCCATGAAATCGAGATTAATCTATTGGCTGACCTATGCTGGTATGTGGCTGTTGGCGTCCTTGCCTTTCAAGGCGCTGTATTGCCTTTCCGATGTGCTGTATGTGCTGATGCGGCATGTTGTCCGCTACCGGCTCAAGGTGGTGCGCGACAACCTGCGGCGTTCCTTCCCCGAAAAATCCGCAGGAGAATTGCGGGAGATAGAAGGCAAGTTCTACCATTATATATGCGACTACATGCTGGAAGACGTGAAAATGCTGCGCATGTCTTTCGGGGAGTTGACCCGCCGGATGGAGTATGACAACAAAGAAGCCTACCTTTCCATGATGGAGAAGCACGGCGGTGTCGTCTTGCTGATTCCCCATTATGCCAGCTTCGAGTGGATTACGGGGGTATGTTCGTTCATGCGTCCCGGCGATGTGCCGGTGCAGGTGTACAAGCCCCTTCACAATCCTTATTTGGACGAACTGTTCAAGCACATCCGTTCCCGTTTCGGAGGGTACAACGTGCCCAAGCATTCCACGGCTCGCGAACTGGTGAAGTTGCGGCGGGAAGGGAAACGCATGGGGGTGGGACTGATTACCGACCAGTCGCCCAATCCGAACGAGGCACACCATTGGACCACCTTCCTCCACCAGGACACCGTATTCATGGACGGTGGCGAACGCATCGCCAGACTGATGGACTTCCCGGTCTTCTACTGCGAGTTGCAGCGGTTGGGCAGGGGACATTGCAGGGTGACGTTCGACCTGATAACCGAAACTCCCCGGCAGACAGCCGACGGGGAAATCACCGAATGTTTTGTCCGTCGCCTGGAAAACACCATCCGACGCAATCCGCCTTACTGGTTCTGGTCGCACAAGCGTTGGAAAATCAAGAAGAAGGAGGTGGCGAAGCATGGATAAGGTGGCCGTCGTCATTTTGAACTGGAACGGGCGCGAACTCTTGCGTTCTTTTCTTCCTTCCGTAGTCCGGACTGCCGAAGCAGCGGGAGCGGTGGTGTACCTGGCCGACAATGCTTCTACCGACGGTTCGGCAGACTGGGTGTGCACTGCCTGTCCTTCGGTCCGGGTGTTGCAGTTGGAGGAGAATTACGGTTTTGCGGAAGGTTACAACCGTGCCATCCGGCAGATGGAGGCGGTCTACACGGTGCTGTTGAATTCCGATGTGGAGGTGACGGAGCATTGGCTGGAACCTCTGGTGGCCTTCATGGACGCCCATCCCGAAGTGGCGGCCTGCCAGCCCAAGATACGGAATTGGCGGGAACGCAACTGTTTCGAGTATGCCGGTGCGGCAGGCGGCTTCATCGACCGCTACGGTTATCCCTACTGCCGTGGCAGGCTGATGGGGACTGTGGAGGCTGACCACGGACAGTATGATACGGCCTGCCCTTTGTTCTGGGCCACCGGTGCGGCGCTTTTCATCCGTCTGGCGGACTATTGGGAAGCGGGCGGCCTGGACGGACGCTTCTTTGCCCACATGGAGGAGATTGACTTGTGCTGGCGGTTGCGTGCCCGCAACAGGGGAGTGGTTTGCGTTCCGCAAAGCGTGGTCTACCACGTGGGAGGTGGCACGCTGCAGAAAGAAAGCCCTCGCAAGACCTTTCTCAATTTCCGCAACAACCTGCTGATGCTTTACAAGAACCTTCCGGACGACGAACTGGCTGCCGTGATGCGGATGCGCCGGTGGCTCGATTGTTTGGCGGCATTTTCCTTTGCCGCGAAATTGCAGTTTGCCAATGCGCGTGCCGTGTGGCAGGCTCGACGCGCCTACCGGAAGTTGCGTCCCGGCTTTAAGGCCGACAGGGAGCAAAACCTGCGGAGGACTGTGTTATCCTCCATTCCGGAACGGTGGGGAGGCAGTATCTTGTGGCAGTATTACGTAAGAGGGAAGAGGCGGTTCTCCCAACTGGGGTAGTTGTTCGCTTCGGTACGGATTCCTTGCCGGAACTGCGGAGCGGAAAAAATTGTCTGGAAACGGCAGGGAAAGGAAATAAATCCCTACATTGGAGTGGTTTTGTACCTCGGAGGGGAATCGAACCCCTATCTAATGTTTAGGAAACACTTGTTCTATCCGTTGAACTACCAAGGCAGTCTGCAAGGGCAAAAGCAGGCATTGCGGGTGCAAAGATATGCATTTCTGCCGATTTTCCGAAGAAAAGCTTTGTTAATCCGATTAACTTTCCGAAATTTGCGCACGAAGAAAGCAGAATACGGCTTTCCCTTGAAAAAAAGTAAGTAATTTTAAGTTATGGAAAACGACATGATGGTCAAAGAACTGGAGCAAGTAGTAGTCCGCTTCTCCGGAGACTCCGGCGACGGAATGCAACTTGCCGGCAATATCTTTTCTACGATTTCGGCTACGGTGGGAAACGACATCAGCACTTTCCCCGACTTTCCGGCAGACATCCGCGCACCGCAAGGCTCGCTCACGGGCGTGTCCGGCTTTCAGGTACACATCGGGGCGGACAAGGTTTATACGCCGGGTGACAAATGCGACGTGTTGGTTGCCATGAACGCGGCTGCGCTGAAAACGCAGTATAAGTTTGCCAAGCCCACCGCCTGCATCATTATCGACACAAACGCTTTCCAGAAATCAGACTTGGAGAAAGCGGCTTTCAAGACCGACAATCCCATAGAAGAAATGGGCATCAGCCAGGACGTCATTGCGGCACCCATCACCCAGATGGTGAAAGACTGCCTGGCAGACACGGGTATGGACAACAAATCCATCCTGAAATGCCGCAACATGTTTGCCGTGGGACTGGTGTGCTGGCTCTTTAACCGCGACCTGAAGATTGCCGAGGACTTTATCCGTGAAAAGTTTGCCAGGAAGCCCGGAGTGGCCGAGGCCAACATCCGTGTCATCCATGCCGGGTACGACTACGGACACAATACGCACGCCTCCGTGGCTCATACCTATAAGATAGAAAGCAAGGCAGCCGTGCCGGGCCGTTACATGGACATTACCGGCAACAAGGCCACCGCTTACGGCTTCATTGCCGCAGCCGAGAAGGCAGGGCTGAAGCTCTTTCTGGGTTCCTATCCCATCACGCCCGCTACGGACGTATTGCACGAACTGTCCAAGCACAAGTCGCTGGGTGTCATCACGGTGCAGTGCGAGGACGAGATTTCGGGCTGTGCCACCGCCCTCGGTGCTTCTTTTGCCGGTGCGTTGGGTGTCACGTCCACGTCAGGCCCCGGTGTCTGCCTCAAGTCGGAAGTGATGAACCTGGCCGTCATCACCGAGTTGCCCTTGGTGATACTCGACGTGCAACGCGGCGGTCCCTCCACGGGTCTTCCCACCAAGTCGGAACAGACCGACCTGTTGCAAGCCCTCTTCGGGCGCAACGGCGAAAGCCCGATGCCTGTCATTGCTGCCACTTCGCCCACCAACTGCTTCGATGCTGCCTACATGGCTTGCAAGATTGCCTTGGAACATACCACGCCCGTGGTGTTGCTGACCGACGGATTCGTGGCCAATGGTTCGGGTGCCTGGAAACTTCCTTGTCTGGCTGACTATCCTGACATCTGCCCGCCTTATGCCACCGATGACATGAAGGGCAACTACACTCCCTATCGCCGCAACCCGGAAACCGGTGTCCGCTACTGGGCTTTGCCCGGGCAGGAAGGATATATGCACATCCTCGGCGGACTGGAGAAGGACAGCAACACGGGTGCCATCTCCACCGATCCGGAAAACCACGACCTGATGTGCCGCCTGCGTGCCGAAAAGGTTGCCAAAATACCGGTGCCCGACGTGGAAGTGGAAGGATGCGCAGCCGATGCCGACCTGCTGATAGTGGGATTTGGCGGGACCTACGGTCACCTTTATTCCGCCATGAAGGAACTGAACAAGACCGGACACAAGGTGGCACTGGCCCACTTCAGCTATATCAACCCCTTGCCCCGCAACACGGAAGCTGTGCTGAAGAAATATAAAAAAGTGGTGGTGGCCGAACAGAACCTCGGACAGTTTGCCGCCTATCTGCGCATGAAGGTGGATAACTTCACGCCCTACCGGTTCAACGAAGTGAAAGGACAGCCGTTCGTCGTTTCCGAATTGGTGGAGGCTTTCAAAAAGATACTCGAAGCGTAAACAATCGACTCAAAAACAGAAAGGAACAGCTATGATGAATACATCTTCTTATACAGCGAAAGATTTCAAGAAAGGACAACCCCGCTGGTGTCCGGGATGTGGCGACCACTTCTTCCTGGCATCCCTGCACAAGGCTTTGGCCGAGATTGGCGTGGCTCCCTGGGAGACTGCCGTCATTTCGGGTATCGGATGCTCCAGCCGCCTGCCTTACTACATGAACACCTATGCCATGCAGACCGTGCACGGACGTGCAGCCGCCATTTCCACCGGAACCAAGGTGGCCAACCCCAACCTCAGCGTGTGGCAGATTTCGGGCGACGGCGACGGACTGGCCATCGGCGGAAACCACTTCATCCATGCCATCCGGCGCAATGTGGACATCAACATCATCCTGCTGAACAACCGTATTTACGGACTCACCAAAGGTCAGTATTCGCCCACTTCGCCGCGCGGCTTCGTCAGCAAGTCGTCTCCCTACGGCACGGTGGAGGATCCTTTCCATCCCGCTGAACTCTGTTTCGGTGCCCGTGGGCGTTTCTTTGCCCGTGCCGTGGCCACCGATGCTCCGGGTACCGTGGAGGTGCTGAAAGCAGCCCACCGCCACAAGGGGACTGCCGTGTGCGAAATCCTGCAAAACTGCGTCATCTTCAACGACGGCACGCACAATGCCGTGGCCAAAAAGGAAGACCGCCTCAAGAATGCCATTTACCTGGAACACGGCCAACCCATGCTCTTCGGCGAGAACCGCGAGTTCGGTCTCGTGCAGGAAGGATTCGGCCTGAAGGTAGTGCGTCTGGGTGAGAACGGCATCACCGAGAAGGACATTCTGGTGCACGACGCACACTGCATGGACAACACTCTCCAACTGAAACTGGCTCTGATGGAAGGTCCCGACTTCCCCATTGCCCTGGGTGTGATTCGCGACGTGGACGAACCCAATTACGATGCAGCCGTGTATGCGCAAATCGAAGAGGTGTCCGCCAAGAAGAACTACCACAACTTCGAGGAGCTGCTGATGACGAACGACACGTGGCAAGTGGGTTGATTATTCCACGATTACAACGCCCCCGTTCTGCGGAATCTCCAGCCTGACTTCCTGCTTCTTGTTCAGCTTCAGGGTTTTCACACTGCCTTGCAGGTCTTTGTCGTCCGTGTAGGCACGGATTTCGTTTGCATCGGCCAGCATAGGCAGTTGTACTTTCAGCTTCAACGTTTTCTGTTGGGCATTGACGCCTGCCACATACCAGCGGTTGCCGCTGCGGCGTGCCAGGATGACGTAACGTCCCGGATAGCCGTCGATGAAGCGCACTTCGTCCCACGTGGCGGGTACTTGCTTCATGAAGTCGATGGCCCATTCGGGCGCGTCGGTCAGGTTGTTGGGAGCCAGGGCAAAGTGCTGCACGGGGCTTTGGAAGAGCACTGCCGTGGCCAGGGCAAACACATCGGACGTGATGCGGCGGCTGCCGCGCGGTTCGTTTTTGTCGTTGTAGTACTTGTTGAGTGCGCTGCCTCCGAAGTCCATGCTGCCCACCGTGTTCCGGATAAAGGGATGCAGGCAGGCATTATAAGCTTCCTCGTCGCAACTGCTTTGTGAGAAGTGCAGGTTTTCGCTGGCCAGGACGGCTTCGCTGGAAGCATAGTTGGGATACATCCGCTCCCATCCGCGAGGCAGGGTACAGCCGTGGAAGATGACCAGCAGCCCGTAGTCGTTGGCATCGGCCAGAATATCCTCGTAGAGTTGCAGGGTCTGTTGCTTGTCTCCTCCGAAAAAGTCTACTTTGATGCCCCGGATGCCCACGCGCTTCATCCATGCCATTTCGCGGCGGCGGTCGATGGCGTTGTCCATGATGCCGCGCGGCGACTGGGGCGCATCGTTCCAATGGCCGTTGGAGTTGTACCACAGGTAGAGGGCCACGCCCTTCTTTGCGCCGTAGGCAGCCAGCCGTTCGATGCCGTCGTAGCCTATCTGTGTGTCCCACAGGGCATCGACAAGTACCGACTGATAGCCCATAGCAGCCGAAAAGTCGATGTAACGCATCTGTTCCTCAAAGTTGGTGCTGGCATCCATGCCGATAATCCAACTCCACGAACCCTTGCCGTATTGGTACGTTTGCGAGGCCTCATACTTGGGTTTCACCAGGTCGAAGGCCACGGTGGTTTCTACGATGGGAGCCAGGGTCGTACCCACGGTGATGGTGCGCCACGGTGTTCCGCCCGGCAGGGCAATGCCCGGCGTAGCAGACCCCAGTCCGTTCATTTCTCCCTCCTGCGGGAAGCCGATGGCGTAGTGCCCGTCCCTGACGTTCAGCAGGCGGCAGCCGCAGTAGCCGCCGTCGGTGCCGGTCTCGGAAATCAGTGTCCAGCCTTTGTCTCCGTTGCGGAACAGGCAGGGGAAAGTGTAACCCTCGCCCCGGCCGTTCTTGCCCATTGTGTCGTCGGCGGTGTAGGGCGTTTCGTAGCTGGGCGTGGTGCGGGCAAATCCTTCCATGGGCTTTGCCAGCGGACAGAGGAAAGTGGTGGTGCCTTCGGGCAGGACGAATCCCGTGGCCTCGCGCAGCACCACGCAGCAACGGGCGTCGTTCATCGGGCGGAGCTTGTAGCGGAAAGCAACGTCACGGTTGCTCACCCGGAACTCTATGTCGTACACAGTCTTTCCGTCCTTGGCAAAGGAGAACACCTGGCGGTTGGCACGGTAGTCCACTTGGCTTTGCTTGATGTTGCGCAGTTCGTAGGTTTCGGCCACGGCTTTCGCGTCGGACGCTTCGGCCAGGCTCATGCCGGTGGTGAAATCGCCCAGGTCGGTTTCTACGCCCAGGGGCGAACGCAGCAGGAAGGGCACGCCTTCGTAATCCACGCGGTAGGCAGGGTTTCCGCCTTCGTCCGTCACTGTCACACAGAGTTTTCCGTCGGGACTTTGCAGTGTCTTGTCTGTGGCCTGTGCGGTAATGGCCGCCAGCAGGAGTCCCCCTAACAACATCAGGTTTCTTGTCTTCATCGTTATTTTTTGGTGTTGGAATTAAACTTGCGCTTCGTGCAAAGCGGCAGGGCAACCGTAGCCTGCCCGGCAAATTTCGCAAATCTTTTTGGAATACGGGTCGTGCACGCGCCTCTATTTTTTCCGTTCCGCCTTACAGCTTGTCGCCATAGGCCAGGTCGCCCGCGTCACCCAGTCCGGGCACGATGTAGTAGTGTTCGTCCAGTTCGGGGTCGATGGCGGCGCACCACAGGGTGACGCTGTCTTGCGGGAAGAGGCTTTGCAGGTGTGCCACGCCTTGCCGGCTGGCAATGACACAGGCCAGAAGCAGCCTGCCCGGCATCCCCTTGGTGAGGAAAGCCCGCCAGGCCAGTTCCATGCTTTCGCCCGTGGCCAGCATGGGGTCTACCAGCAGGACGGTCTTGCGCGAGAGGTCGGGCGTGGCGATGTACTCGATGTGTACGTCCAGTTGCCGGTGTTCCACATCCTTGTAGTAGCGGTAGGCAGAGACGAAGGCATTGCCGGCGCGGTCGAACACGTTGAGGAAGCCCTGGTGCAGCGGCAGTCCCGCGCGGAACACGGTGGCGATGACCAGGTCGTCGTCCGGCGTGCGGGCTGTGGCCGTGCCCAGCGGGGTCTGCACCTGCTTGGGCGAATAGGTCAGGGATTTGCTCATTTCGTAGGCCATCAGTTCGCCGATGCGTTCGATGTTGCGGCGGAAACGCATGCGGTCGGTCTGTATGTTCACGTCGCGCAATTCGGCGACGTACTGGTTGAGGATGGAATCGGTTTCTGCAAAATTGATGACTTTCATACGTGGAAATCGGTTTATGTTCTTGCCCTCTGCGGTTTGCCTTGGGAGCGTGTCCGGAAGTGCTTGTGACTTCTGTCCTCGGTGCAGGCAACCGGGGTTTCGTGAGACAAAGGTAATGCTTTTGCGGGAGAATGTTTACATTCCGCCTGTCTTTCCGTTCCGTCTTTCCCGAAGTGGCACTTCGCCCGTCGAACCATGAAGATATTAGTGACAGGAGTAGCCGGATTCATAGGCTCGTTCGTGGCAGGGAAGGAATCCGGAAGTTTTATGACTGGTATGTGAAGTATTTTGCGTCTTGCACGGCGGAGTGAACGGTACGTACAAGCCGTTTCCGGGATGCCTGTGTCGAACGTGCTCCACACCTGTACCGAACAAATGGATTGCCTGTATGGAGCACGCTCCGTGCCTGTACCGGATAAACGGCATTCAGTCAGGCTTTCTTGCATGACCGTTGCCGGTGAAATCAACGTAAAAAAACAGCCTGCCATCGATGGACGAAGCATCTGTTGGCAGGCTGTGTTGTGCTGTTCTGTTCCCTTTTTCAGTCTTTTGCCTGGTGTACGGTGAGTTGCGGGAAGGGGAACCCGATGCCTTCGCGGTTGAACTCCGTGTAGATGGCTTTGTTGACATCGAAGTAAACGCCCCAGTAGTCGTCATTCTTCACCCATACCCGGATGACAATGTTGACGCTGCTGGCATCCAGTGCCTTCAGTGCCATGAAAGGAGCGGGCTTGTCGAGGATGCGCTTTTCGGCGGCAAGGATGCGGCGTGTGACGCTCTCCACCTTTTCGTAGTTCTCGCCATACTCCACGCCTATCACCCATTCCACCCGGCGGGTGTTCTCGCGGCTGTAGTTGGTGATGGTGCCGCTGCTCAAGGAGCCGTTGGGGATGTAGACCACCTTGTTGTCGGAGGTGGTGAGGATGGTGTGGAAGATTTGTATTTCGCGCACCGTTCCGCCTTCGCCCTGGCACTCAATCCAGTCGCCCACTTTGAAGGGACGGAAAAGGAGCACGATGAGTCCTCCCGCAAAGTTCTGCAGATTGCCCGACAGGGCCATGCCGATGGCTACACCGGCCGATGCCAGCAGGGCTGCAAACGAAGTGGTCTCGATGCCCAGCTTGCTGATGATGGCCACAATGAGCAAGACGGTGAGCAGGATGTTTACCATGCTCCTCACGAAACTCTGTATGCCGGCATCGATGTGACGTTTCACCAGCATCCTGGCCACAACCCGGTTGAGGAACTTGATGACAAAACGTCCCACGACAAAAATGATGAGCGCGCCGATGATGCGTCCGCCTATTTCGATGCCGTAGGCAGACAGTTGTTGCCACAGCATATCGAGTTTGTCGAAGCCTGTTTCCATGTTTTCGGCGGTGGAGATTGCCGCCAGGGATAAGAATAGCATAATGAGTACCTCTTTTTTATGTGTTTAAACTGATAAAGAATGTCTGTTCTGAATGGCTCATTCGGCCGTTGTCAGCAGGAACTGCTTGAAGTCTGCAAACGCTTTCGACAGGGGCAGGCTCTTCTTCTCGCCCCGCAGGAAGGCTTGCAGCTTTTCGGGGATGGAAATGCTTTCGCCCAGGATTTCCTCCACCGTGTCCTTGAACTTGGCGGGGTGGGCTGTTTCGAGGAAGATGCCCGTCTCTCCCGGTTGCAGCCCTTCGCACAAGGCGCGGAATCCGCAGGCACCGTGAGGGTCGAGGAGATAACGATGCGCCTGCCACGTCTGCCGTATGGTGTCGGCAATCTGTCCGTCGGTGTAGGTCGCCCCGCTGATGTCGGCACAGATGGCTTCGTGGCTGTCTCCGTAGAGGTCGAGCACCCGTGCAAAGTTGCTGGGATTGCCCACATCCATGGCGTTGGCAATGGTGGCTATGCTGGGGCGGGGCGTGTAGACACCGGTCTGCAGGTATTGGTAGAAGATGTCGTTGCGGTTGTTGGCGGCGATGAACCGCTTCACCGGCAGCCCCATCCGCTTGGCGAAGAGTCCGGCAGTGATGTTGCCGAAGTTGCCGCTGGGCACGCACACCACCGTTTCGGCAGTTGCACCCAGGCGTTTCAGTTGGGCGTATGCGTAGAAGTAGTAGAATGCCTGCGGGAGGAAGCGTGCCACGTTGATGGAGTTGGCACTGGTCAGTTGCAGCCGTTCGTTCAGTTCACGGTCTGTGAAGGCGGCTTTCACCAATGCCTGGCAGTCGTCGAACGTGCCGTCCACCTCCAGCGGCGTAATGTTCTGCCCCAAGGTGGTGAACTGCTTTTCCTGTATCTCGCTCACCTTTCCTTTCGGGTAGAGTACGTAGACGTGTATTCCTTCCACGCCCAGGAAGCCGTTGGCCACCGCGCTGCCCGTGTCGCCGGAGGTAGCCACCAGCACATTCACCTGCCGCTTGCCTTCCTTGCGGATGAAGTAGCCCAGCAGGCGTGCCATGAAGCGTCCTCCCACGTCCTTGAAGGCGAGGGTGGGGCCGTGGAACAGTTCCAGGGAATAAATACGTCCGGTGACGTGCACCAGCGGCACGTCGAAGTTCAGCGTGTCGTACACGAGCCGGCGGAGTGTGTCGGCGGGCACGTCTTCACCGAAGAATGCTTCTGCCACGCGGCAGGCAATATCGGGAAAACTGAGCCGGTCCATCTCTTCGTAAAACGCGGAGGGCAGTGGATTGATGGTGCGGGGCATGAACAGCCCTTTGTCAGAAGCGAGCCCTTTTACGACAGCCTCTTCCAGTGTGGCTTCAGGAGCCTGTCGGTTGGTGCTGTAATATTTCATAGCGATTGGTGTGTGTAAGTGTTACAACAAAACCCGCCTTTTGCGATGAATGGCGGAAAAACACGGCAAAGTTATGTAAAATGGGCAATAAGCATACAAACTTTGCCACTTTTTTATCACACGCCTCTCCGGACTGCGACATTTCCTCCATTTGTGTATGTGCAGGGAAAGCCGTACTTTTGTCTGTTGTGCGGAGAAAAGCGAAATCAACAGATTATTAACCCGTAAACAGGAACAGGCATGAAGACCGTTTTGCTCGTGATAGGACGGACCGTGGAGCCGCACTTCGTTGCGGCCATCGGCGATTACGTCCGCCGTGTCCAACGTTATTTGTCGTTCGACATGGAAGTGATTCCCGAACTGAAAAACACCAGGAGCCTTTCGGAAGAAGTGCAGAAGGAGAAAGAAAGCGAGTTGCTCCTGAAGGCTTTCCGCCCCGGCGACTGTGTGGTGCTTCTGGACGAGAACGGGAAGGAAATGAGTTCTGTGGAATTTGCCGGTTACATGAGGCGGAAGATGAACACCGTAGGCAAGCGGTTGGTGTTTGTGGTCGGGGGACCCTATGGATTCTCGCCCAAGGTGTACGGGGTGGCGCAGGAGAAGGTTTCCCTTTCGCGCATGACATTCTCCCACCAGATGATCCGTCTCCTGTTTGTGGAGCAGCTCTACCGGGCCATGACCATCCTGCACGGAACGCCCTACCACCACGAATGACCCGGATGCCGGAAAAAAACGCAGGCTGCACGGACAGGATTCCTTGGCCTTGTCCGTGCAGCCCGTGTTTCCGGCAGCTGTATTGCCTGTGCTTTACTCTTTTTCCTGTTTCAGTTTCTCGGTAATCAGTTGCTCCAGTTCTTCGGCCAGTTCGGGATTGTCCACGATGACTTGTTTGGCGGCATCCCGGCCTTGCGCCAGCTTTGTGTCGTTGTAGCTGAACCAGGAGCCGCTTTTCTTGATGATGCCCAGTTCTGCACCCAGGTCGATTATTTCTCCGGCACGTGAAATGCCTTCGCCGAACATGATGTCAAACTCTGCCCGGCGGAAGGGGGGAGCCACTTTGTTCTTCACCACTTTCACCTTGGTCTGCTTGCCCAGGATTTCGTCTCCGTTCTTGATGGCTTGCCCCGGACGGATGTCGATGCGCACCGAGGCATAGAACTTCAGGGCATTGCCGCCGGTGGTAGTCTCCGGATTGCCGAACATGACACCGATTTTCTCGCGCAGCTGGTTGATGAAGATGCAGGTGGTGCGCGTCTTGCTCACGGTGGCCGTCAGCTTGCGCAGGGCTTGCGACATGAGGCGTGCCTGAAGTCCCACCTTGTTCTCGCCCATGTCTCCTTCGATTTCGGCTTTCGGGGTCAGTGCGGCCACGGAGTCAACCACGATGATATCGATGGCCGAGGAGCGTATCAGCTGGTCGGCAATCTCCAGGGCCTGTTCGCCGTTGTCCGGTTGCGAGATGAGCAGGTTGTCGATGTCAACGCCCAGCTTGGCGGCATAGAAACGGTCGAAAGCATGTTCCGCGTCGATGAAGGCGGCAATGCCTCCGGCCTTTTGCGCTTCGGCAATGGCATGGATGGCCA
The DNA here is from genome assembly GCA_964413805.1 of uncultured Bacteroides sp. Classification (GTDB taxonomy): domain Bacteria; phylum Bacteroidota; class Bacteroidia; order Bacteroidales; family Bacteroidaceae; genus Bacteroides. The sequence goes on from CAYPUJ010000002.1 coordinate 41,311, forward strand.
GGGTCGTTTTTCCGGAAGACTCCGGCCCGTAGATTTCGATGATGCGTCCACGGGGATAGCCTCCCACGCCCAGGGCCACATTCAGACCGATGGAACCGGTTGGAATCACGTCGATGGCTTCGATGTTCTCGCCGCCCATTTTCATGATGGAACCTTTTCCGAAACTTTTTTCTATCTTGTCCATGGCGGCCTGCAAGGCTTTCAGTTTCTCGCTGGGAGCCGCGTTGTTTTCATTCTCAAAGTTGAGTTCGTCTTTCTTTGCCATAAAACTTGCTTCTATTTATTGTAAGATTTGTGCCGCGTGTTCCTTCGTTTTTACCTGTTTGGGCGTGATGATGCGTTCCACGACGCCTTCCTCGTTGAGGAGGAAGGTGGTGCGGAAGGTGCCCATGTATTTTCGCCCGCACATGCTCTTTTCGCCCCACACGCCGAATTGTTCCACCAGTTTCTTGTCAGTGTCGGCAATGAGGGTGAAAGGAAGGTTGTTCTTTTCGATGAACTTCCGGTGCGACACTTCGTTGTCCACGCTCACACCGATGACCTCGTAGCCGGCTTCCCGCAAGGCTGCATAGTTGTCGCGCAGGTTGCAGGCTTGTGCGGTGCAGCCCGATGTCATGTCTTTCGGGTAGAAGTACAGCACCACTTTGCGTCCTTTGTAGTCGCTCAGGCGTACTTCTTCTCCTTTCTCGTTCTTGCCCAGTATTTCGGGGGCTTTGTCTCCTATGTTCATGCCGGTGTACTTCTTGTTTACAGTTCCAGGTCTCCGTCCATCACCTCGTGCCAGGGGAGTCCCTGCAGGTTGAGTTGTTCCATGAAAGGATCCGGGTCAAACTCTTCCACGTTCCACACGCCCGGCTTTTTCCAGATGCCTTTCAGGAACATCATGGCACCTATCATGGCAGGCACGCCCGTGGTATAGCTCACGCCCTGCATACCGGTTTCACGGTAAGCGGCCTGGTGACTGCAGTTGTTGTAGACGTAATAGGTACGTTCCTTTCCGTCCTTCAGCCCACGGATGCGGCAGCCGATGGAGGTTTCTCCGTCGTAGTTTTCGCCCAGGTCTTGCGGATTGGGCAGGACGGCCTTCAGGAATTGCAGCGGGACGATTTTCATGCCGTTGTATTCCACCTCGTCGATGCGTGCCATGCCGATGTTCTGAATGACCCGCAAGTGGGTGAGGTATTCTTGTCCGAATGTCATCCAGAACCTTGCCCGTTTGATGGTGGGGAAGTTTTTCACCAGCGACTCCAGTTCTTCGTGGTACAGCAGGTACGATTCGCGCGGCCCGATGTTGGGGTAGGTCAGGGGCTTGTGGATTTCCAGCGGTCCGGTGGTGACCCATTGTCCGTTTTCGTAGTATCGTCCGTTTTGGGTGATTTCGCGGATGTTGATTTCCGGGTTGAAGTTGGTGGCAAATGCCTTGTGGTGGTTGCCGGCGTTGCAGTCCACGATGTCCAGGTATTGGATTTCGTCGAAGTGGTGTTTTGCAGCGTATGCCGTGTAGATGCCGCTCACGCCCGGGTCGAATCCGCAACCCAGGATGGCAGTCAGGCCGGCATCTTCGAAGCGTTGCTTGTAGGCCCATTGCCAGCTGTATTCAAAGTGAGCCACATCCTTCGGTTCGTAGTTGGCCGTGTCCAGGTAGTTCACGCCGGTTTTGAGGCAGGCCTCCATGATGGTGAGGTCCTGATAGGGCAAGGCTACGTTGATGACGATGTCCGGTTGGAACGATTCGAAGAGTTTCACCAGTTCGTCCACGTTGTCTGCGTCCACCTGTGCGGTTTGTATGGCGGGATTGCCAATGGCTTTCACGATGGCATCACACTTGGAACGAGTGCGGCTGGCTATCAGGATGTCGGTAAACACATCCGGATTCTGAGCCACTTTGTGCGCAACAACGGTACCTACACCGCCTGCACCGATAATAAGAACTTTACCCATTTGTTTTTACTTCTTCTGTTTACTGAATAGACTTTGTTTCCCGTGCCGACAGTTTGTCGGTTGCCGGCTTGTGGTGAGCAAATATAAGGGTTAATTTTCAGATATGCGTTAAAATCTTGCCAAATACTACAGAGAAAGGTGCTTATTCTTTGGGGGCAATTCTTGGGAAGCACCGTTTCTGTACACAGTGACCCTCCGGATACGACCACCGTTTCCACGGTACAGGTAAATTTGTATCAGAACCCCTTTTACACTATATTTGTGCCGCATATATTGAACTTAAAACTACAAAGACCGTAATGAACAGAGCTTTTGTTTCTTTTTGTGTGGCAGGCTTTCTGGCTGGCCTGTCGTCGTGTGCGTCCACCAAAGATGTGGTCGCGGTAGATTCGCTGGACGGCGAATGGAACATCATTGAGATAGACGGCACAGCCGTGGTTCCGGCTCCGGACCAGCCTTTCCCCTTTATCGCTTTCGATGTCCGCAATGGCAAGGTATCCGGCAACGCCGGATGCAACCGGATAACGGGCAGCTTTGACACCGGTGCCAAGCCGGGCATCATCGACCTCGGGACATTGGGCACCACCCGCATGATGTGTCCCGACATGGTGGTGGAACGGAACGTGCTGGCAGCTTTGTCCAAGGTGAAAAAATACAGGAAGCTGGGCGAAGAAAACCTGGCCCTGTGTACCTCCTCCCGGCGGCCTGTGGTGGTGTTGCAACGAAAGAAGCCGCTGGCATTGGCCGACCTGGCAGGACGCTGGGTCATTCGCGAGGTCAACGGAGAAGCCTTGCCGGACAGCATGGAGAACCGCCCGTTCCTTGAGTTTGACACGGTGGAGAAGCGGGTGCACGGCAACGCCGGTTGCAACGTGGTGAACGGGGGCTTCCGGACGGACGATACCCAGCCGACCGCCGTCGCTTTTCCGCAATTCATCACGACCATGATGGCCTGTCCCGACATGGAGATTGAAAGGCAGATACTGGATGCCCTGAACGGGGTGCGGTTCTTCGACAAGGCGGGCGACACCACCCTGAGCCTGTGCGATGCAGACAGGAAGACACTGGTGGTGCTGGTGAAAGAATGACGCAGCGGGAAGCACCTGCCGCTACTCGAAGCAGACGTAGTGGCTGATGCGTTCTAGGTCTTCCTCGGAAAACTCTTCCAGCAGGGTGAAAGGCTTCAGGCTGCTCAGCCTGCCTTCGCGCCTGCGGTATTCCACGATGGCCTTTGCCTGGTAGAAATTGAAGTACGGGTGGTTACGCAGTTGGGCAATGCCGGCACGGTTCAGGTTGATGCGGCGCACGGCTTGCGGGTCGATGTGCAACCAGCTCTCCAGCCGGTGGTGGTCGATGCGGATTTCGCGCAGCTGCTCCAGGGCATAGAAGCCGCCCAAACGTTGACGGTAGTCCACAATCATGCGGGCAATGACGCTGCCGATGCCGGGGATGCGCTTCAGTTCGGCGGTGTCGGCACGGTTCAGGTCTACTACGGTGCCTTCGGCATACTTGGGCAGGGCGGGAGCGGGCAGGCTGTCCGTGGCAGGCAACGGCACAAGCAGGGAGGGCGGGGTGTGTTCCCCGTCCTCCCTGCTGTCTTCGTCGGCCAGCACGATGTAGGGAGCCAGTGTGGCATATTGCGCTTCGGTCAGTCCGTATATTTTCCGGAAATCCTCCACCTGTCGGAAGCGTCCTCCCTTTTCACGGTAGCGCACAATGTTGCGTGCCATCCAGCCGGGCAGTCCCAGTCGGCAGAGCGTGAGCGAGTCGGCCGTGTTGGGGTTGAAGGGTGCGGGGTTCAGCCGGGGTGCCGCTTCCGCGCGGGCACCGGCGTTGCGCGAAGGGTAGGGACGGTTGCCCCGTGCCGCTTCCGCGTCCCTGACGGATGCCCGGAAATTCCGGAAGGCCGTTCCATCGTCTGTTGCCGGGTCTGTAGCCGTCAGCTTGTCGCTGGCTTGCCGCTCGTCCAGATAGTGGCGGTGGACGTACCTCATTCCTCCCGTCGCGGCAATGAATCCCGTCAGCAGGATAATCCCGATCCGTGCCGGACGGAGGAAGTGGAAAATGGTTTGCAGCCGGCGTCGCATCGCTTCTTTCCGCGTAGCCTTAGCCCAACAGACCCAGTTCGTTGATGAAGATGCACGCTATGGCGATGGGCGAAAAATATTTCAGGAAGAAAACAATCAGCCTGTAGGTGTGTACCTTCAGCGTGCCACGGTTGCTGATTTCCTCCCACACCAGCTTCTTGTCCAGGTACCATCCGGTGAAGACGGCGATGAGCATTCCGCCTGCGGGCAGCATGATTTTGGCCGTCACGAAGTCGAACAGGTCGAACAGCGTCATGCCGAACAGGGTGTAGTCCTTGCCCACACCCAGTGAGAGCGAGCAGAACATTCCCATGAAGGCACATCCGCCCGTCACCAGCCATGCCGCCTTGTTGCGCGTCATGCTGAACTCCTCGTGCAGGTAGGCGGTGACCACTTCGTGCAGCGAGATGGTGGACGTGAGCGCGGCCAATGCCAGCAGCACATAGAACATGACCGACAACAGCATCGCCAGTCCCGGCAGTCCGCCGAAAGCCTGCTGGAAAACGTTGGGCAGGGTGATGAACAGCAGGCTGGGACCCGCATCGGGCTGTATGCCCACCGAGAAGGCAGCCGGAAAAATGATGAAACCGGCCAGCACGGCCACCAGGGTGTCGATGCAGCCCACGCTCAGTGCCGTCCTGGGCAGGTTGACATTGTTGCGGAAGTAGGAGGCATACGTGCAAAGACAGCCCATGCCCAGCGAGAGGGAGTAGAACGCCTGCCCCATTGCGCCCAGCAGTACGCTGCCGTCCACCTTGCTGAAGTCGGGCCGAAGCAGGAACTCAATCCCCTTGCCCGCACCGGGCAGTGAAACCGAACAGACGGCCAGGACGATGAGCAGAATGAAAAGGAGGGGCATCAATATCTTCGATGCCCGCTCGATGCCTTTGTCCACGCCTTTTACCACGATGAAGTGGGTGGCAAGCAGAAACACCACCAGCCACAGAACGGGAAGCCACGGGTTGCCCGCGAAGCTGTTGAAGCCCTCGATGAAGGCTTCAGCCGATTTGCCGGCAAAGCTGTTGGTGGCGGCCTCCACGGTGAACTCCAGCGTCCATCCCGCCACCACGGCATAATAGCTCAGGATGAGGAAGCCTGCCAGCACTCCCATGCGGCCTACCCACCGCCACTGCGTGCCGGGAGCCAGCGTCTGGTAGGCGCGTGCCGTGTTGGCGTGCGAACGCCTGCCAATCACAAACTCGGCAATCATGATGGGGATGCCCATCAGCAGTACGCATCCGATGTACACTAAGATGAAAGCGGCGCCTCCGTGGTTGCCCGTCTCGTAGGGGAAACGCCAGATGTTTCCCAGTCCCACGGCCGAACCTGCCGAAGCAAGTATCACACCCAGTTTGCTGCCGAAGTTGGCCCTGTTGTTGCTTGTCATAAAACGTGGTTTTTCTCTTTCAATTCGTTATTAATACTTCTTACTTCGCGCAAATATAGAAAATGTTCCGTACATTTGCGCGTCAAAAATAAATTATTTGTTTATGCTGCATTATATCAGGAAATATCCCGTGTCGCTGCTCATCATTGTGGCAGTGATTTATCTGTCTTTTTTCAAGCCGCCTTCGACCGACCTGGACAACATTACCGACTTCGACAAGCTGGTGCATTTCTGCATGTACGGGGGAATGTCGGGCGTGTTGTGGCTGGAGTTCATACGGGCACACCGGCGCGACGACACGCCCGTGTGGCACGCCTGGGTGGGTGCTTTCGTTTTTCCCATCCTTTTCAGCGGAATCGTGGAATTGCTGCAATCCTGCACCGACTACCGCAGTGGCGACTGGCTGGACTTTGCCGCCAACTGTAGGGGTGTCGTGGTTGGAACAGCCGTGGGACGCTGGCTGCTCGCACGGGCAAGGCGTGGCTGATTTCCGGTACGTGTGTGGGGGTTGTTCCGCACCTGTACCGGACAAATGGAATGCCTGTACGGAACACGTTCCGTACAGGTGTGGAGCGCGTTCCGTACAGGCACGGGATAAACGCTGATTTTCAGAGATATTCTGCGATGCCTGCCAGCTTCATTCCGTTGGAGCCTTTGATGAGGATGGTCTTTCCCGCAGGCTTCTGCCGGCGCAGGGCTTCGGCCAGTCCGGCGGCATCGGCATAGGCGGGGCAGGTGTGTCGGGTGGCCGAGAACTGTTCGCCCACGAGCACCACGTCGTCCAGTCCCAGTGCTTCCAGGCGGTTCACTACCTCCTGGTGTTCGGCGGGACTGTCTTTCCCCAGTTCGAGCATATCGCCCAGAATCAGCATCTTGTTTTTGGCCTGCATCTGTGCGAAGTTGTCGATGGCGGCACGCATACTGGTCGGGTTGGCGTTGTAGGCATCGACAATCAGCGTGTTGTCCGCCGTGCGTTTCAGTTGCGAGCGGTTGTTGCAGGGAGTGTACTCGCTGAGGGCGTGGTCCACCTTTTCGGCTTCCACGCCGAAGAAGCGTCCCACGGCGATGGCCGCCAATGCGTTGGGCAGGTTGTAGGCACCGATGAGGCGGGTGCGTACCCGGTGCGGCCTGCCTTCTCTCCCTGCCTTCCAGGTGAAGTCGAGGAAAGGCGAGCAGGCGGTGATGTGCCCGTTGACGTAAAGTCCTTCGTCGCTGCCGTAGTCGATGCGGTTCAGTCCGGAAGCCAGGTCGGACAGCAACGGACTGTCGTGATGCACGAACACCGTGGCATCGCCCTTGCGGCGCAGGAAGTCGAACAGTTCCCCCTTGGTGCGTGCCACCCCTTCGGGCGAACCGAATCCTTCCAGGTGCGCCTTTCCGATGTTGGTGATGAGGCCGTAGTCCGGTTCGGCTATCTCCGCCAGTTCGCGGATGTCTCCCGGGTGGCTGGCACCCATCTCCACCACGGCCATTTCGTGTCCGGCACGCAACCGCAGCAGGGTGAGCGGCACGCCGATGTGGTTGTTCAGGTTTCCTTCGGTGTAGAGTATGCGGTGGCTTTGTTGCAGCACGGCGGCAATGAGTTCCTTGGTTGTGGTCTTTCCGTTGGTGCCGGTGATGCCCAGGATGGGGATGCCCAGCTGGCGGCGGTGGTGGCGTGCCAGTTGCTGGAGGGTATGCAGGCTGTCGTCCACGGGCAGGTAGCGCGGGTCGTTGGCGGGGATGCAGGCAGCATTGTCCACCACGGCATAGGCGCATCCCTTGTCCAAAGCCTGCGCGGCATAGGCGTTGCCGTCGAACCTTTCGCCCCGCAGGGCGATGAAGAGGGAGCCTTCGGGGCAATGGCGGCTGTCGGTCGTCACGCCCGTGCTTCCCAGGAAGAGTTGATAAAGCGTGTGGATGTCCATCTTTGTTTCTGTTTTTCCGGGGCAAAGATAGCGATTATACTGTGCGCGGAATGTATATGTGCATTTTATTTATGGCACACAGATGACGCAGACGGACACAGAGGAACACAGTTCACATTTTTCCATGCAGACACAGCGCAGTCTTCATTTAATCTGTGTAAATCCTTTAGTCTGCGTCATCTGTGTGCCATAAAATACACAAACTTATAGTGTGAGATGGGGTGGGGGAGTGGTTGCCCCGGAAACAGGAACGGCGCAAGCCTTCTTCCGGTGCGTACCGGGTGGAAGGTCTTGCGCCATTCGTGCAGTTCTCGTGTCTGCCTGCCGTGTTTGCAGGCCGGTGTCTTTTTTTCTTCTTACAGGTTGGGGTCGTCCATGGTGACGGTCATTTCGGGAGCCAGGACGTATGCCTGCGTCTTCTTGTCCCACTTGTAGTATTCGGTGGTCACGGTTTTTCCTTTGTAGGTGTAGTGGATGCAGATGTCATTCTCCCACACGTTCTTCCGGCTGTTCCACTTCTGGGTTTCGTTTTGCGTCATGCGTTGCTGGTCGTCGTAGGTGTAGCGATAGCGCATGTAGTTGGCCAACGTGGTGCCGTCCGATTTGTAGACTGTCTGTCCCACCATAACACCGTTCACTTCTTCCGAGTTGTAAATCAGGTCGTGGCTGTTGTCGGCCATTGCGTTCATTCCGCCTGCCATGAAAAGTGCTGCTGCGAGTAAAGTTTTTAATGTTTTCATAATGCTTACGTTTTAGGGTTATACTTTCATATTTTCGTTCTTTGTTCTTATTTGTGCTGCAAATGTAAGTATATTAATCCGATTGCCGCAGTATGATTGTTAAATAATTGTCAATTTGTCAATATGGCTCGTCCCTTTTCCACCTTCCCATTTGCCACGGCTTTCGTGAAAAAAATATCCGGCAAACAGGCTTGCCGGATATTCTCTTTGCAGCTTGTCTCGCGGTGCTTTCCCGCGATTGCTTTCTGATTGTAAGTTAAATAACGTTATCCCTCGGTTCAATGCGCCTCCAACCAGTTCTTTCCCCAGCCGCAATCGGCCTTGAGCGGTACCTGAAGGGGGTAGGCACGTTCCATTTCCTCGATTACGATTTTTTCCACAATCGCCTTTTCCTCTTTGGGAACGCTGAAATTCAGCTCGTCATGCACCTGCAAAATCATCTTTGCTTTCAGATTGTAAGCAAGGAACTGCTGCCGGATGCGTGCCATAGCCACTTTGATGATGTCTGCGGCACTTCCCTGGATGGGCGCGTTGATGGCATTCCGCTCCGCATATCCCCGCACGGTGGCATTCCGCGAATTGATGTCGGGCAGGTAGCGTTTGCGGTGGAAGATGGTTTCCACATATCCCTGCTCGCGTGCCACCCGGATGCTGTGCTCCATGTAAGCCTTCACCTGCGGGTAGGTTTCAAAATATCCGTCGATGAGTTCCCTGGCTTCCTTGCGGTCCACGTTCATACGCTCGGCCAGCCCGAAGGTGGAGATGCCGTAGATGATGCCGAAATTGGCCGTCTTCGCCTTGCGCCGCATGTCGCGGGTGACGGCTTCGATGTCCACCTTATATATTCTGGCAGCAGTGGCCGCATGGATGTCGTGCCCGCTGCGGAAGGCTTCTATCATGTTGGGGTCTCCGCTCAGGTGCGCCATGATGCGCAGTTCGATTTGCGAATAGTCCGCCGAGAAAAACTCGCAGCCGTCGTCGGGGATGAATGCCTTGCGTATCTCCTTGCCGTCTTCGTCGCGGATGGGGATGTTCTGCAGGTTGGGGTTGCTGGAACTGAGCCGTCCCGTGGCAGTGACCGCCTGGTTGAAGGAAGTGTGGATGCGTCCCGTGTGCGGGTTCACCAGTTGGGGCAGGGCTTCGATGTAGGTGCCGAGCAGTTTCTTCAGTCCGCGATGCTCCAGTATTTTTTCCACGACGGCGTGCTTGTTGCGCAGGCTTTCCAGCACTTCTTCGTTGGTGACATATTGCCCGGTCTTGGTCTTGCGGGGCTTGTCCACTATCTTCAGGTGGTCGAACAGCACTTCTCCCACTTGCTTGGGCGAGGCGATGTTGAACACTTCCCCTGCCAGTCCGTAGATGGATTGCTCGATTTCGGCCAGCCGCTTCTGGAAGTGCAGAGCCGACTGTCTGAGTGCCCCGGTGTCGATGCGCACGCCGTTTCGCTCCATGTCCACCAGGACGGGGACGAGCGACATTTCGATGTCGCGGAACAACTGCTCGCCCCCTTGCCGTTTGAGTTCCTCTTCCAACACCTGCTTCAGCCGCAGCGTGATGTCGGCATCTTCGCAGGCATAACGGTAGACGGCTTCGGGCGGGAGGTCGCGCATGTTCTTCTGGCCTTTGCCGCGCGGGCCGATGAGTTCTTCGATGTGGATGGTGCGGTAGTGGAGGTAGATTTCGGCCAGATAGTCCATGTTGTGCCGGAGTTCGGGTTGCAGGACGTAGTGGGCCAGCATGGTGTCGAACAAGGGGCCTCGCACTTCCACTCCGTGGTTTTGCAACACGATGAGGTCGTACTTGATGTTTTGCCCCACCTTGAGCGAATGTTCGTTTTCGTAGAGCGGCCGCAGTTCGTCTACGATGCGGGTGGCTTCCTCGCGGTCGGCGGGCACAGGCACGTAGTAGGCGCGGTTTTCGGCATCGCTGAAGCTCATGCCCACCAGTTCGGCGGCCATTGGCTCGGTTCCGGTGGTTTCCGTGTCTATTGCGAGAATTTCCGTTGTAAGCAACTTTTGAATCATTTCCGCTCTTTTCTCCTTGCTGTCAACCAGTTGGTAGTCTGCAACCGCCTCGTCAAAACGCGCGAGATTTGAATTTTCTGCGTCGCCTGTCCCCTCGGTCGTAAATTTCGCAAGCAAATCGCCTTTCGCATCGGCTGTTGCGGCGGGGTTCGTGACTGTTTGGGCAAAAAGAGTTCCCGCGTAGGGATCGGCTGCCTGACCGGTGGGGACGGAGTAGGGTGGGGGAGTGGCTTCCTTCCGCAACACCCGTCCCAGGAGCGAGCGGAACTCCAGTTCCTCAAACAGGACGCGCAAGGCATCTTCGTCGGGCGAGCGGCGCGTCAGTGCTTCCAGGTCAAGACGGATGGGAACGTCGGTCTTGATGGTAGCGAGGAATTTGGAGAAAACGATTTGTTCGCGGTTGGCTTCCACCTTGTTTTTGAGTGCCCCTTTCAGCTGGTGGGTGTTGTCCAGCAGGTTTTCGATGCTGCCGAACTGGGCAATCAGCTTTTGCGCCGTTTTCTCTCCCACGCCGGGACAGCCCGGAATGTTGTCCGAAGCGTCACCCATCAGTCCCAGCATGTCGATGATTTGCTGCGTGGACTGTATGGCATACTTGGCCTTTACCTCCTCTGTGCCCATCACTTCGAAGCCGCCCGTGTGCTTGGGGCGGTATATATATACGTGTTCACCCACGAGTTGGCTATAGTCCTTGTCGGGAGTCATCATGTAGGTTTCGATGCCTTGCCGTCCGGCTTCGGTGGCCAGTGTGCCGATTACGTCGTCTGCTTCGTAGCCCGGAACTTCCAGGATGGGAATGCGGTAGGCACGGATGATGTCTTTTATAATAGGTACGGAAAGGCGGATGGCTTCCGGTGTTTCTTCGCGCTGGGCCTTGTAGAGTGCGTATGCTTCGTGCCGGAAAGTGGGTCCCGCAGGGTCGAACGCCACGCCGATGTAGGCAGGCTGTTCTTTTTTGAGCACTTCTTCCAAAGTATTGACGAAGCCCAGTATGGCCGATGTGTTGAGTCCCTTGGAATTGATGCGCGGATTTTTGATGAGTGCATAATATGCGCGATAGATGAGCGCGTATGCGTCTAAAAGGAAAAGTTTGTCGGTTGAATGCATGAGATTGTCTTTTTTGGCTGGTAAAAGTACACAAAAAACACGGTATTCGTTGTTTTATTACTATTTTTGTGCCCAAATTACAAGGCATGGATAACTCATCGAACATAACCTCTCCCATATCTGCTGAACTGGAAGACTTCAGGCAAGTTTTTGCCGGTTCTCTTTCCGGCTCCTCCAATCCGTTGTTGGATCAAGTCATTGCACATCTCCGCCGGAAGCAGGGAAAGCTGATGCGCCCCATCCTTGTATTGCTCACTGCCAGACTGCACGGGAACATCCAGCCGGCCACGCTCCATGCCGCCGTATCTCTGGAACTGCTGCACACCGCCAGTCTGGTGCACGACGATGTGGTGGACGAGAGTGAGGAGCGGCGCGGGCAACCTTCGGTGAATACAGCCTTTGGCAACAAAGTGGCTGTTCTCACCGGGGATTATCTGTTGGCCACCGCTTTGTTGCAGGTGGAGCAGACCCGCAATCACGACATCATCGAGGTGGTTTCCCTTTTGGGACAAGACCTGGCCGAAGGCGAACTGCTGCAACTCTCCAACGTGCGCAACCTTTCCTATTCCGAACAGGAGTATTTCGACGTGATTCGCAAGAAGACCGCCGCACTCTTTGCTGCCTGTACCAAGTCGGCTGCCTTGTCAGTGGGTGCGGATGCTGAGTGGGTGGAAAAGTCAAGGCTGTTTGGCGAGTACACGGGCATTTGCTTCCAGATAAAGGACGACATATTCGATTACTACGACAATCCGCAGATAGGCAAGCCCACGGGCAACGACATGCTCGAAGGCAAACTCACCTTGCCCGTGCTCTATGTGCTCAACGCCCGTCCTAACCGGGAGGTACAGCAACTGGCCGCCCGTGTCAAGCAAGGTACGGCAACTCCCGATGAAATCGTCCGTTTGGTGGCATTGACCAAAGCCGAGGGTGGTATTGAATATGCCACCCAAGTGATGTATGCCTATCGTGACCGTGCCCTTCAACTGCTGGCACACCTGCCGGAAACACCCGTGCGCCGCGCCCTGGAAACTTATCTGGACTACGTGGTGGAGCGGGAAAAATAAAAAAGACACCACGGGCTACAAACTCCAGGTAAACCCTTTGGCAATTCCATTGGGTATATGCCTGCCTGCAGTTTGTAGCCCGTGGCTTGTTTCAGGCTTAGAAGAACTTTGTCTCCTTGCCCACGATGTCGCTCAGCAGGAGATTGGCTAGTCGGCTGGTGCCCAAACGGAAGAGCGAGTTGTTCAGCCATTCCGTGCCCAACACTTCCTTCACAATGGTATAGTACGTCAATGCGTCGCGCACCGTGTTCAGTCCGCCGGCGGGCTTGAATCCGATGCGGATGCCGGTCTGTTCGTAATATTCGCGGATGGCCCGGCACATTACGTAGGCCGCTTCCGGTGTGGCTGCGGGCTGCTGTTTTCCGGTGCTTGTCTTGATGAAGTCTGCCCCGGCATACATCGATAGAATCGAGGCTTTCTTGATGTTTTCTGCCGTGCGCAAGGCACCTGTTTCGAGGATGACTTTCAGGCGGTGCTCCTTGCAGGTTTCCTTCAACTCCTGTATCTCGTCGCACATGGCTTCGTAGTCTCCGCTGAGGAATTTTCCCACACTGATGACGACATCGATCTCGTCTGCTCCTGCCACCAGGGCCAATGCCGTTTCGGCCACTTTCACTTCGGGGAAGGTCTGTGACGACGGAAACCCACCCGATACGCAGGCAATCTGCACATCTTCCACCTCTAAGGTGGCGCGTACTATTTCGGCAAAGTTGGGATAGGCACAGATGGCTGCCACGTTCCGGAGTTGCGGGAACTCCTCGTCGAAACAGTTCACTTGTTGGGTGAAGCGCATCACGCTTTGGTCCGAATCTTCGGTGCGCAGGGTGGTGAGGTCGATGCAGTGGAAAAGGAACTTCTTCACTTCCGGCGTATCGTTTTCGGGCAGGTGTTTTTCGATGATTCCGGCCGTTTCTGCGGCTACTTGTGCGTCATCCAGGCGGGTGTCATACTTCGACAGAGCCGCTTCGTACTTGTTCTGGGTTGCTTCATTCTGCTCCATGTTCAGTCAGTTTTGGGTTATTGATATGTCGTTTCCGGTCTCTCCGTGTTTTCTTTCCGATGGTTTGGCGGAAGGCTTCCGTCAGATCTACGCCTGTTTGGTTGGCAATGCAGAGCAGCACCCAAAATACGTCGGCTATTTCTTCGTCCAGGTTTTCCTTCTCGCCGGGCTTGAACGATTGGTCTCCGTATTTCCGTGCCATGACACGGGCCAGTTCGCCCACTTCCTCGGTCAGTACGGCCATGTTGGTGAGTTCGCTGAAGTAGCGCACGCCATACGTCCGTATCCAGTTGTCCACCTCTTGTTGTGCTTCTTTGATGGTCATTGCTATTCTTTGTTTTTGGTGTCCATGCAGATGGTGACGGGGCCGTCGTTCAGAAGCTCCACTTTCATGTCAGCTCCGAATTCACCGGTACCGACGGGCTTGCCCAGTGTCCGGGAAAGGCATTGGCAAAATGCGTCGTACAGCGGAACGGCGATTTCCGGGCCTGCGGCACGGATGTACGAGGGACGGTTTCCCTTCCTGGTGGATGCGTGCAGTGTGAACTGGCTTACCACGAGGATGTCTCCCCCTGTGTCGGCCACGGAACGGTTCATTACGCCGTTTTCATCGTCGAATATACGCAGGTTGACAATCTTTCTGCACAGCCATTCCGTGTCCTCCTGTCCGTCGGTGTCTTCGATGCCCACAAGCACCAGCAGTCCCTTGCCGATGGCAGACTTCACCCGCCCGTCAATGCTGACTGTGGCGTGGGCCACACGTTGTATCACTACTCTCATATTGATTCCCGATGAGGTTGGTTCGTTTCGCAAAGGTAAGATAAAAATCCGCCTTTTCGGATTGCCTCGCGCTAAAAAAGGTTTATTCGGACTTCCCGTTTGTTCTGCCGAAGTGTTCTTCCAGCAATCGTGTTTTGGCTTCGCCCACCACAGCTGCAATTTCTTCGTGTGCCGCTTCGCGGATGCGTTTCACGCTCTTGAATGTATGCAACAGGGCTTCTTTGGCTTTTGGGCCGATGCCGCGTATGCTGTCCAGTTCCGAGGCTATCTGCCGTTTGCTGCGCTTTTCGCGGTGGAAGGTGATGGCATAACGGTGCACTTCGTCCTGGATGCGCGTCATCAACTGGAAGAGGGGCGTGCCCTGTTTCATGCCGATGGTGCGCGGCGGAAATCCGAAAAGCAGTTCCGAAGTCCGGTGGCGGTTGTCCTTGGCCAGTCCGGCAATGGGGATGTCCAGCTTCAGTTCGTCCATCACTTCCTTCACCGCACTCATCTGCCCCTTTCCACCGTCGGTTATGAGCAGGTCGGGTAGGGGAGAGTCTTCTTCAACGGCGCGTTGATAGCGGCGTCTCACCACTTCCTGCATCGAGGCGTAGTCATCGGGACCTTCCACCGTCTTGATGTTGTACTTCCGATAGTCCTGTTTCGAGGGTTTTCCCTTGACGAACACCACGCACCCGGCCACGGGGTCGGAACCTTGCGTGTTCGAGTTGTCGAAGCATTCGATGCGCAGGGGCAGGCGTTCCAGGTGCAGTGCCTCCTGTATTTCTTTCAGCAGGCGTGTGGTGCGTTGTTCGGGGTTCAGCTTGTCCGACTGTTTGAGGCGGTCGGCCTTGTATTGCTTCACGTTGAGGATGGAAAGTTCGAGCAACGTTTTCTTGTCGCCCCGCTGCGGCACGGTGAATACGGTGTCTTTTAACTCGATGCCCGGTTCAAAAGGCACGATGATTTCGTGGGAGCGGCTCTTGTAGCGTTCCCGCATTTCCACGATGCCCAGGGCCAGCAGTTCTTCTTTGGTTTCATTGAGCCGCTTCTTATACTCGAAAGTGAATGCCTGGTTGATGGTGCCGTTGGTGATGTGCAGGTAATTGATGTAAGCCGCCCTGTTCTCGTCATCCTCTTCGATGGCAAACACGTCGATGTTGTGAAGCAGGTTGTTCACCACCTCCGACTTGGAGCGGAAGTTCTCAATCAGCAGGTATTTTTCTTTCACCGCCTGTGCTTCTTCGAACCGCATATCCGCAGCCAACGCCTGCATCTGCCGGTAGAGCATCTTTCCCACTTCCTGCGCGTCGCCTTTGAGGATGCGCTTGATGTCTTCGATGTTCTTCATGTACTCTTCCTGGCTTTGCAGCCCGACGCAAGGTCCCGCACAGTTCTTGATGTGATACTCCAGGCAGACCTTGAAACGTCCCTCGCGGATGTTTTCGGGCGTGAGTTTGAAGTGGCAGGTGCGCAACGGATAGAGCTTTTTGATGAGGTCGAGCACCGTGTTCATGGCAGGAATGTGGCTGTAGGGTCCGTAGTAAGACGAACCGTCGCGCACGATTCTCCGTGTCTTGAATACCCTGGGGAAATAGCCGTTCTCCACGCAGATGGAGGGGTAGGTCTTGTCGTCTTTCAGCAAGACGTTGTAGCGGGGCCTGTATTTCTTGATGAGGTTGTTCTCCAGCAGCAGGGCATCCTCTTCCGTCTTGACCACGATGTAGCGGATGTCTGCTATCTTGCCGACCAGCACGCGCGTTTTTCCCGGTTCGTGCTCGCGGTTGAAGTAGGAAGAGACGCGGCGTTTGAGGTTCTTCGCCTTCCCCACATAGATGATGGTTCCCTCGCTGTCCAGGTATTGGTACACGCCGGGTGTGTCGGGCAGGTTGAGCACGATGCCTCGCAGGTAGTCGTTGGCTTTGAGTTCTTCCATGCGGTGTGTCCTGTTCGGTTCTTACAGGCTGATTACGGCCTGAATGTCGGTCTCCGGCTCGAATGCGTCGCGCCCGTGCAGGGCTTCCAGTTCGATGAGGAAGTTGACGTACATCTTGCGCGGATGCATCTGCTTCACCAGCTTGCAGGCGGCTATCATGGTACCGCCGGTGGCGAGCAGGTCGTCGTGCAGCAGTACTACGTCGTTTTCTCCGATGGCATCTTTGTGCATCTGTATGGTGTCCTTGCCATACTCCTTGTCGTAGCTTTCTTCGATGGTTTCTGCGGGCAGCTTGCCGGGCTTTCGGATAGGCACGAATCCTGCCCCCAGCCGTGTAGCAAGAATGGGACCCATGATGAAGCCTCTGGACTCGATGCCCACCACTTTGGTGATACCTTTGTCCTTGTACATCTCATACAGTATGTCCGAAAGCTCTTGCAGAGAAGCGGCATCCTTGAGCAGGGTGGTGACATCGTAGAACAGAATGCCGGGAATGGGGAAATCCGGTATTTCCCGAATGCTTTTGCGTAATGTTTCTTTGTTCATAATCAGTGTTTTTTATTCTATTTGTTGAATCGTTTGTTTCACGTGGAACAGCCGCCTTGATTCATCTGCCCAGCAGCACCAGCAGCACGTTGATGTCACTTGGTGAGACACCGGGAATCCGGCTGGCTTGGGCGATGGTCTCCGGGTCTATCTTGACCAGCTTTTGCCGCGCCTCGGTAGAGAGCGACTGGATGGAATTGTAGTCGAAGCGTCCTTTGATTTTGATGTTCTCCAGGCGGGACAGTTTGTCGGCTATCTGCCGTTCGCGTCCGATGTATCCTTCGTACTTTATCAGTATCTCTGTGGCCTCGATGATTTCTTCTTTCCGTTCGTCTTCTATGCTGTCCAGTCTGCGCTGCAGGGCGGCTATGTGCCGTGCCAGGTTGGTCAGGGTGATTTGCGGCCGGTTGACAAGTTCCACCAGCTTGCAGCCCTGTCGGAGTGGGGTGGTGCCCAGTTGCTCCAGCGCGGGGTTAATGAGTGCAGGCTTGATGGAGTAGGTGCGTGCAAACTCCACCAGGCTTCCGATGGTCTCGCGCTTGCGTTTCAGCAGTTCGTAGCGGTCTGCCTTGGCCAGCCCGATGTGGTACGCTTTCTCGGTGAGACGCATGTCTGCGTCGTCCATGCGGAGCAGGATGCGGTACTCTGCACGCGAGGTGAACATGCGGTAAGGCTCGTCTACGCCTTTTGTCACAAGGTCGTCGATGAGCACGCCTATGTATGCTTCGTCGCGTGCCAATGTGAAAGGTGTACCGCCGTGACAGTTGATGTGGGCATTGATGCCGGCCACGATGCCTTGTCCTGCGGCTTCCTCGTATCCGGTGGTGCCGTTCACCTGTCCGGCGAAGAAGAGGTTGCGGATTTTCTTTGTTTCCAGCGTGTGCTTCAGTTGGGTGGGGTCGAAGTAGTCATACTCGATGGCATAGCCCGGGCGGTAAATCACCAGGTCGCGGAAGGCGGGAATCTGTTTCAAGGCCGCCACCTGTATCTCCATCGGCAGGGACGAAGAAAAACCGTTCAGGTAAAGTTCCTGCGTGCTTTCTCCTTCCGGCTCCAGGAAAAGCTGGTGCTGCCCCTTGTCGGGGAAAGTGACGATTTTGGTTTCTATGCTGGGGCAGTAACGTGGCCCGATGCTTTGGATTTGCCCGTTGTAGAGGGGCGAGTCGGGCAGTCCCTGCCGGAGGATGCGATGCACCTCCTCGTTGGTGTAGCACGTCCAGCACGGGCGTTGCTTGAGCCGGCGGGGCGGCGTGTTCATGAAGGAAAACTTGTGGAAGTCCGTTTCACCGTTTTGTACTTCCATGTCCTCGTAGTGGACGCTGCGTCCGTCGATGCGCACGGGTGTGCCCGTTTTCATCCGTCCGTAGACAAGGCCGTGGCGTGCGATGGATTCGGTCAGCTGGTAGGAGGCCGGTTCGGCCATGCGTCCGCCGGGGAGCATGGTGCGCCCCACGTGCATCAGCCCGTTGAGGAATGTACCTGCCGTGAGAACCACGCAACGTGCGCGAAAGGTCACTCCCCAGGCTGTGCGCACGCCGGTGACTTCGCCGTTTTCCACCAGTACTTCCAGCACCGTGTCCTGCCAGATGTGCAGGTTGGGAATGTTTTCCAGCACCTTCCGCCACTCCCAGATGAATTTTCCCCGGTCGCACTGCGCCCGTGGGCTCCACATGGCGGGACCTTTGGAACGGTTCAGAATGCGGAACTGGATGGCCGTCCGGTCAGTCACCAGCCCCATGTATCCGCCCAGTGCATCCACCTCGCACACGATTTGCCCTTTGGCGATTCCTCCCACGGCGGGGTTGCAGCTCATCTGGGCTATTTTATTCATGTCCATCGTAATGAGGCATGTCTTTGAACCCAGGTTGGCGGCGGCGGCAGCGGCTTCGCACCCGGCGTGCCCGCCGCCGATAACGATGATGTCGTATTTACATTCCATGTTTTCTCTTTTTTCGTACCGCAAAGTTACGGACTTGTTCACAAAATGCTGCCCGTTGGTGGGAGTAATTTGTCCGGTTCGCCTTAAAATAGTGCCGGCAAATCATGCGAAAATCCGTTTCCCGGTCGGACTGTCCGCGAGCCGGAAAACGGATTTTCATTGTATGAGAGCGATGCCACGCTGGCAAGGGTCAGTATAGGGTCGGTATCAGGAAGTCCTCCAGCAGCGTCTGGTAGTGCAGGGTCACTTTGCCGCTCTGGGTGGTGGAGACAACCAGGTAGACATCAATCAAGTCGTCGCTTTTCGCGCCTGCGCTCAGAAAACTGTTGTAGAGCGACTCGTCGCTGTCTATCCGGAAGCAGAGCGGAGACGTGATGTCGGCATCGGTCGAGCTGCCGGGGTTGTAATAGAGGTGGAGCGTCAGCGAGCGGTTGTCTGCGTCCAGTTCGCTTTGCCCGTCATAATAGAGGGCGAAATAGGTGGCACTGGAATAAGAATAGGCAAAGGTGGCCACCATGTTGAGGTAGCCGTTCTGCACATAGAATTGCCCCTCCGTGGTGCTGACAGTCTGCACCGTCCTGTTTTTCACGCTGAGCGAGTCCTGCCCGCCGTCGATGTACACCTGGTCGCTGGTATCTACGTTCAGCGTAAAGCTGGGCAACTCCATGCAACCGTCCACGTCCAGCACGATGTCATATTCGTTTCCCGCCACCAGGTCGTTGATGGTGAGCGTGGATTCTGCCAGCGAGAAGCTGATGCTGGCGCGGCGCACCAGGCGCAACTGCGGCAGGTCGGATATGTTGAGGGGATTCAGGATGACATCGAAATCCGTGTAAAGCCTGCAAGTGGAGGTAAGGTCTTCGTTCACCACCGTCACCGACAGCCCGCTGTAGGTTGTGGTCGTTTCGTCCGTTTCGGTGCAGGCCGTGAAAGACAACATGCACGAGAGGAACAAAATCAGGAAACTCAATGTAGACTTTTTCATATATTCATGCGCTTTTAAGAGAAACACTGCAAAGTTAGGACATTCTCCGTAAGATACCGAATATCACGGCAAAAAAGACAGGAAAAAGTACGATATTACATGCTTTGTATAGCAATATCAGGATTGATGTCCTTCCCCTCAATGCCGGTGCAGGCTTTGATTTATATCCTGTTCCCGACATCAAAAAGCAGTTCCCGTTCCCAATTCACCGCCTGCTGCTCCAGGGCATCGGCCTCGGCTTTCAGCGGAGCGGTGAAAGCCTCGTCGTCCTTCAGCGAAGCGAGGTTGATGCGCACATTCAGCAGGGCGGCCAGCACGGCGTTGCGGGCGGACATCATGGCCACGCAGGCATCGGTCACGGCGTTGCGGTTGCCCTTCTGCGCCACTTCGGCAATGAGGGGCATGAGGGCGCAGGCGCGGCGTGCCACCTCCATCGGCACGAGGGCGGCGTGCTTCGTGGCCTCCCGGATGGCGGCAAGGCGTGCGGCCTTCTCCTCATCGGTGTCTTTGGGCAGGCGGAAGCAGGCAAAGACACGGTCGTAGGCTTCGCTGTCGCGGTCTACGTCGGTTGTAAACTCTGCCATCAGCCCCTCGGCTTCGCGGGCGATGGACTGCATGAGGTCGTGTACCTCTTCGTACTTTTTCTTGCCAACGGTCAGGTTGGCTACCATGGCGGCCAAGGCCGCAGCCAAGGCACCGTTGAGGGCGGCAACGCTCCCCCCGCCGGGGACGGGATCGCTGCCTGCCAGTTTGCTCAGGAAATCGTTTACTGTCTGATTGGTCAACATACAAATAAGTTTTTTAATGAAGAATGAAGAATGGCCGCTGCGCGGCGAATGAAGAATACGCTTAAATTGAGAATTGAAAATTGAGAATGAATGAAGAATGCGTTTTCATTTTTCAATTCTCAATTCTCAATTCTCAATTCTCAATTCTCAATTCTCAATTCTCAATTTAAGTGTGTATCACCCCGCCCTTAATCGTGGCATACACGCAGTTCATGCCGATGTAGTAGGAAAGGAAATGATAGTCGTCCGTGTCCAGCACCACCATGTCGCCCTGCTTGCCCACCTCGATGCTGCCGATGCGGTCGGCACGTCCCAAGGCAGCGGCACCGTTGAGGGTGAGGGCGGTGATGGCCTCCTCTATGCTCAGGTGCATGTAGATGCAGGCCAGGGCAAAGGTGAGGGGGATGGAACCGGAGAAGCAGCTGCCCGGATTGAGGTCGGTGGCAAGGGCCACGGCGCAACCGGCATCTATCATTTCGCGGCCCCGGGCGTAAGGCTCGCGCAGGGCAAAGGCGGTGAGCGGCAAGAGCGTGGCCACCACGCCCGCATCGGCCATGCGGCGTATGCCTTCGTCGGAAGCGTGCAGCAAGTGGTCGGCAGACACGGCACCCAACTCGGCAGCCAGTTCGGCACCGCCCAGCGACACGATTTCGTCGGCATGGAGCTTGAGGCGGAAGCCCATGTCGCGGGCGGCGGCGAGCAGGCGGCGTGATTGCGCGACGGAGAACACCCCCTCCTCGCAGAACACGTCGCAGAACTCGGCAAGCCCCCGCTCGCGGACGACAGGCATCACTTTGCCGATGAGGTAGTCCACATACTCGTCCGTGCGGCCCCGGTACTCCGGGGGCACGGCGTGCGCACCGAGGAAGGTGGGCACGATGTCCACCCGCCTGTGTTCGTCGTTGGCGAGGCTGCGCATCACACGGAGTTGCAGCAGTTCGGTCGTCTTGTCCAGCCCGTAGCCGCTCTTGGCCTCCACGGTGGTGACCCCCATCTGCGACATGCGCTTCAGCAGGTCTCCGGCACGGTCGCGCAGGCGGATGTAGGTGCTGCCCCGCGTGGCATTCACCGTGCTGACGATGCCACCGCCCTGCTGCATGATGCTCATGTAGCTCTCGCCCTGCAATCTCCGGTTGAACTCTCCGGCCCGTTCGCCGTCGAAGACGAGGTGGGTGTGCGAGTCCACGAAGCCGGGCAGCACGCAGCGGCCCCGGGCGTTGTAGTGCCAGTAGTGCCCGTAGTAGCCGTCGCGGTCCTCGCCACGGCCGGGGCCTGCATAGGTGATGTTTCCGCCGGTCACTTCGATGGTGGCGTTGTCCGTCACCAGCAGTTCGCCCATCTCCTTGCCCCGCCGGGCCGCGAAGCCCACGGGGGTGACAAGGCGGGCGTTGAAGATAATCAGGTTCTCTGTCATAGGTTATGGGGTTATTGGAACGCAAATTACGCGAATTACACGAATTGGTTTTCGGATTAGGTTTCTATGTAGGTTGAGGTGTTTCTGCCCTTCTTCCGTTCGTTGGAGTAGATTTTGCGGCTGAATGTGGCGTGCTTTCCGAAGTTAAGTACATAGCCCACTTCTATATCGGTTGCCCGCAGGTAGTTGATGAGCTGGTACTCATGTTCGGCACGAAGGAAATCCACGGCTTTCAACTCCAGGATGACGGAATTGTTCACTACCATGTCTGCATAGTATTCTCCTACGACTCTTCCTTTGTAATATACGTCGATTTTCTTTTGCGCTTCTACAAAGTAACCCCGACGTTTCAGTTCAACATAGAGTGCGTTCTGATAGACCTTCTCCAGGAAGCCATATCCCAACGTGTTGTACACCTCATAGAATGCCTGCAAAATCCCGTCTATTTCTTTCTGTTCCACCATCCTGCTGTTTGTATAACTGTTTAATCTGCATAATTTATTATTTGCCCTAATTCGCGTAATCCGCGTAATTTGCGTTCCATGACTTATTCCTCCGTCACTTATTCTTCCAGCAGCCTGGCTTCCAGCACCTGCCGCATGGAGAAGTTTTCCAGTCCCAGGTAGTAGGCGGCGGTGTCCACGAGTGCTTCCATCGGGACAAGGCCGATGATTTCGCTGCCCACGATGCTCACACCGTAGCGGCGTGCCTCGATGCGCACCAGTTCGAAGGCGCGGTAGAGGGCAGTGCGGGTGTAGTCGGTCATGTTGATGGACACCTGCGTGATGCCCCGCTCCTTCAGTTCCACGCCCATCGCCTTGCAGTAGCGCAGGCCGCCGCCGATGAAGCGTATCTTCTTGGCGATGTCGTGGGCAATCTCCAGGCTGGGCGTGGAGAGGTTGATGTTGTAGGCCACCAGCGGCATACGGGCACCGATGGCCACCGCGCCTGCCGTGGGGTGCCGCTCGGCGGGGCCGAAGTCGGGTTTCCATTCGGGTAGGCGGATTTTTCCGGCCATGCCCTCAAACTCGCCCTTGCGGACGGCGGCCAGGTTCTCGCGGTGGGGAGCCGTGGCCGACTTCTCGTAGAGGAACACGGGCACGCCGTAGCGGGCGGCAACGGCCTCGCCCACTTCGCGGGAGAGGGCGATGGCATCGTCCATCGTCACGCCCCGGATGGGGATGAAGGGCACCACGTCAGCGGCTCCCATGCGCGGGTGCTGCCCTGTGTGGTGGTTGAGGTCTATCAGGTGGACGGCCACGCCGATGGCTTCGAGCACGGCATCGCGCAGGGGGGCGGGTTCGCCCACCACGGTGACGACCATCCGGTTGTGGTCCTCGTCGTTGCTGTAGTCCAGGAGTTTCACGCCCGGCTTCGCGCGGAAGGGGGCCACGATCTGGTCTATCTTCTGCAAGTCGCGTCCCTCGCTGAAATTGGGGACGCATTCCATAATCTGGTTCATAGCTGATTTGGTATTTATTGTTTACAAGATATTCTTCTTTTCTTCAGGTGGCTGCCGAGGCCGTGCCTCGGTAGCTACCAAGGGAGTGCCTCGGTAGCTACCAAAGGGAGGCCGAGGTAGCTACTAAGGGAAGGCCTCGGTAGCTACCTTTGTAAGGGCTTGGAATACAGCGGGATGGAGAGGCTGCATCCGGTTGCACGGAGGAATGCGGCATGGTATTCATTCTTTACAAGCTCCTTCCCCGACGCAGCGGCGTACCAGTGCATCGTCGGCCACGTAGGGCATGGTGATGTGGTAGCCGTCGGCGTGGGTGCGGTTGAACTCGTCTGCCGTCTGCATGGCGTGGGGGTTGCGTGCCCACGAGCGGCGTGCCACACCGCCCATCACGTCCCACAGCATGGCCGAGCGGAGGATGCGGTCCACCCGTTCCGAGCCGTCGCACACCATGCCGAAGCCGCCGTTGACGGCCTTGCCGATGCCCACTCCGCCGCCGTTGTGCAGGGCCACGAGGCTCATGCCACGGGCGCAGTTGCCGGCAAAGCACTGCACGGCCATGTCGGCCATCACGTTGCTGCCGTCCTTGATGTTGGCCGTCTCGCGGAAGGGGGAGTCCGTGCCGCTCACGTCGTGGTGGTCGCGCCCCAGCATGATGGGTCCCACCTCGCCGCGCCGCACCATTTCGTTGAACTTCAGCGCGATGCGCAGGCGGCCTTCGGCGTCCTGATAGAGGATGCGTGCCTGGGTGCCCACCACGAGGTTGTTCTTCTCCGCGTCGCGGATCCAGTTGTAGTTGTCGCGGTCCTGCCCCCGCCGGTCGGGGTCGATGCAGCTCATGGCGGCCCGGTCGGTCTTCACCAGGTCCTCGTGCCGCCCGCTGAGGCACACCCAGCGGAAGGGTCCGTAGCCGTAGTCGAAGAGTTCGGGACCCATGATGTCCTCCACGTAGCTGGGGAAGATGAATCCCTGCCGATCGTCGCCGTCGCGCGCAATCTCCGGGTTGCCCGCGTCGTACACCGCCTTCATGAACGAGTTTCCGTAGTCGAAGAAATACGTGCCCCGCTCCACCAGCGTGCGAACGGCGTGGAAGTGGCGGCGCAGGCTTTCGTCCACCCGTTCACGGAAGCCCTGCGGGTCGGCATGCAGCATGGCGGTACGTTGTTCGAAAGAGAGGCCGGCGGGGCAATAGCCGCCGTCGTACACGGCGTGGCAGGAAGTCTGGTCGGAAAGCAGGTCGATGTGCACCCCCTTGTCCACGGCATACTCCAGCAGGTCCACGATGTTGCCGTGGTAGGCGACAGACATGGCATGGCCTTCCTGCATGGCGCGGTGCGCACGGTCGAAAGCCTCGCCGATGCTGTCCGTCACGCCGCCCACCCAGCCTTGGGCGAGGCGCGTGCCGATGCGCGAGCTGTCCACTTCGGCAATGATGGCCGCCGCGCCCGCCATCTCGGCCGCCTTGGGCTGTGCGCCGCTCATGCCGCCCAGCCCGGAGGACACGAACAGCCGCCCGCCGAGGTTGCCGTCCTGCGGGATGCCCAGTTTCAGCCGTCCGGCATTGAGCAGGGTGTTGAACGTGCCGTGCACGATGCCTTGCGGGCCGATGTACATCCAGCCTCCGGCGGTCATCTGCCCGTAGTTGGCCACACCCATCTGCATGGCCGTGTGCCAGTCCTGCTGGTTGTCATACAGTCCCACCATCAGGGCGTTGGTGATGATGACGCGCGGCGCGTCGGGGTGCGAGCGGAAAAGTCCCAGCGGATGCCCGCTCTCCACGACCAGCGTGGTGTCTTGCGTCAGTTCTTCGAGGTAACGCTTTATCAGGCGGTACTGCATCCAGTTCTGGCACACCTGCCCCGTCTCGCCGTAGGTCACCAGTTCGTAGGGATAGAGGGCGACGTCGAAGGCAAGGTTGTTGTCTATCATCACCTGGAAGGCCTTGCCCTCGATGCACCGTCCCCGGTATTCGTCGATGGGCCTGGCACGCAGGTCGCCCTGGGGGCGGTAGCGGTAGCCATAGATGCGTCCACGGGTGCGGAGTTCCTCCAGAAATTCGGGAGCCAGCCGTTCGTGCAGTCCGGTGGGGATGTAGCGCAGTGCGTTCTTCAAGGCCGTGGCGGTCTGCGCAGGGGTGAGGGTATAACCACGGTCGGGCGCCCGCCGGATGCCCTCGACAAAGGAGGGATAAGGGGGCAATTGGTTACTGAGAGTCATGTACATAGTGCGTTTCGGGTTTATGAAATCACCGTCCGACCCGCAGGAGGGGAAGGGCGGGTGCAAGGTAGAAAATAAATCCCGGAAAAGCAAGAACGGGCAGGGGGGATTTCCCGGGCAGGCCGCTGATCAGAATGGTAATCCGTAATCATTTGCTAAGTCCTCACAAGCAATCTGCCGGGATGATATATAAGCCATGTCTTTTATTTTTCTGCAATACATTGCCCGTAAATCATTATCATTGAGTTCCTCTCTGCGTGTTTCCGTATTCAATACCTATTTCCCTTAAACTTGTGCTGCAATATGGCGTAACCATACTATAACTTTGCAAAATAAAATCATATCGGATAAACCATATCATTATGGCTGAACTTTCTGTCAAGTATAAGAGCATATCAAAAGGAGTAAAAGAACTTGGTTCAAAAGTGCCGGCTCAGCTAGCCACAGATACCGCCCGTTCGTTGGAGAAACTACGAGATGCCTTGGGTGGAGATGTGAGCGGTTTTGTGGCCAAAAGGCTTCATTTTTCGCGAGAGGAATTGTTTGAGTCACTGGCTGCGGAGCAGATAGACAGCGTAGCCATGGCCATATACAATATAGAAATGCGTAGCCAGTCTGTCGTCATTGGCGATCAAACCGGTATGGGAAAAGGACGTCAGGCCGCAGCGATGATACGTTATGGAATGCTGTGGGGATACCTGCCTGTATTCTTCACTGACCGCTATACTCTTTTCAGTGATATGTACCGTGACTGCAAAGCTTTGGGCATACAGGAAGCCCGTCCGTTGATTGTAAACAGCGGTGTGTCGGTCGTGGACTTTGATAAGGTAGTAGAGCCTGCTGCGGCGGACAATGATCTTGATGAAATGTGGTCACCTTTTGTCGAGGACAAAGAGGAAGCAGATGAAAGCCTGCTGATGGATGTATATCAGAAACAGTACGAAGTAGTCTACAGATCATTGAAGAAGCGGGAAATGGAAATTATTTACCGCAAAATGGACATACCAACAGACTGTTATGAATATCTGATGATAACATATTCGCAACTTAAAGACGCAAAGAAAGATCAGACAAGACTCGATTTTCTCAAATCGCTTTGTGAAAAACGCCGGCTACTCTTCATCTTTGACGAGGCACATCGCAGCAGCAGTGTTTCAGCAGGCAATGTATCAGTCATCACTCAATGTATAAATTCCATATTGGAAGAAAATCAGAACGCTCAGTGTGTTTTTCTTTCGGCTACTTTTGCCAAACGTCCGGAATGCATGATTACCTTCATGCAGCGCACAATGCTTAAGGCTCTGGCCACAAAATCTACCCTTCGAAAGGCATTCGCAAGCGGAGGGGTTCCAATGCAGGAATATGTTTCGGCCACTTTGGCCGCCGGGGGACAGATGATAAGGCGTGAGCACTCAAATGAAAGAATACCCGCACCTGTCTATACATACCTTGATGATGACAATGTAGAACATTCCGAATTGTTCGACCGGGTAATGTATTGGTTCCGCGAATTGGTTACATTGTCACAAATGGTCAGCGAGGCCATAACTCTAGCACACCTTTATCAACTTATAGCAGTTGAATGGGGATGCTACCCTACCCGCAGCCAACTGTTTTATATAAACAAGGTGCTTCTTCTGGCTCTGAAGGCCCGATACATTGCCGATGCAGCTGTGGGAGAAGTGCGGCAAGGCCGCAGTGTGGTGATAGGCATGAGCGACACTCTGGAATGCGTGTTGCAGGATGTGGTGAAAGATGAAAACAACCATTGCAATGGGAACTTTTCCACCATACTGCTGCGACTCTTGGAAAAAACCGTAAAAGACACCAGATCCGGCCAAAGTATTTTTGACCTTAAATTCCCCGATGACGATCTGGGAGCGGCCGAAGTCAAAAAAGCAATCGCAGGGATCCACGATTTCTATCACCTTTTGAAGCAGGGCATTCAGGAAGAAATATTTCATCTTCCGCTTTCTCCGATAGATGTCATCCGTCAACTGATAACAGATGAGACATTCGAGGCACCTGACGGTCGCTTTATCAATATCCGTTTCGAAGAATGTACAGGGCGTGCACACCGGTTGGAATATATCTGTCCGGATGGTCAGGATAATTTCAGAGCGGCAACTGTCATACCCCGCCGCAAAGTGCACAGCAACCATATTTTCAATGACTTTCAGAACAACAAGCTTGACGTCATTCTAATTAATGCCTGTGGAGCCATCGGTGCAAGCGCCCATGCCATAGCCACGGCAGAAGTGCCTGAAGAACAGGTACGTCAACGCAAGATGTTCATTGTGCAAACCGATCTTGACGTGAACATTGATTTGCAGAAGCGCGGACGGATCAACCGCACGGGACAACGGGCCGATTTGCCTCCTCTTTACGAGTACATCATCACTTCGATTCCATCAGAGAAACGTCTTAACATGATGCTGCGAGCCAAACTGCGTTCGCTGAGTGCCAATACGACAGCCAATCAGGATCAGGATCGGATGCAGGCCGATTTCATCGACTTGAGCAACAAATACGGCAATCAGGTAGCAAGAGAGTACCTTGAATCTCATCCGGAACTGGCATTTGTTCTGGGTCTGAAGCCGTCTCCAAGCCTTACGGCAAGCCGCCTGATGGCACGTCTTGCCATGCTCAGTGTGACTGCCCAGCAAGAAGCCATTGATGAGCTGTTCACCTCCTACCAGACACTGGAAACAGAGTTGCGGCGCATAAACCAATGGGATCTGGAGCGGGAGCACCGGGATTTTGAGGCAGTATTCGTATGCGAAGAATTTTTCACGGCTTCTCTCGATGACTCAAGACTGGGTGGAGGTTCATACCTCACGACCTATCGTTGCCGGCACCGTACCTTCCCCTATGATTCCAAAACGCTTCTGGCGGCTGTAGATGAAGCTGGGAAACGATACGGCAAACCGTTCAATGAGAATGAAGACTTGCAGAAAGAAGTTGAAGATTATTACAGATTGCAGCGCAAAAGACAGAGAGAACGCACCGCACAGCGTCAGGAAATATTAACAAAGAACGCGCATGATTCTCTGAAAAAATATATCACGAACGACATTCTGGTTGACGGACTTATATCGGCTGCACAACATCCATATGAAGAATGGCATGCCGACGCAGAACAGAAAGTACGGAGATTCCTGAGGAAAGATGCCGTGCTGCGCCGTCTTAAGTCCTATTCGAACGAATGGCAGGCCAACAGGCAACGTTTGGAAAAGAATCTGAAGAAAATTGCAGAGGAAGGCATGCGGCTACGTACTGTCTTGTCCGCCGCTATCCTTGGCTATACTTATGACATGAGAAGCTGTGTAGAACCAGAGATAGAATGTGATCGTATTCTGGGAGTCCTGAAAGATATACGCTTCGGAAAAGAGCCCGACAGGAAATTCCTCCCTGGCAGGGTTGAACTTGTTTTCGCCCTTTCCGCCGGTATGCGGGAAATATCCATAAACCTTGTCCATACGGAAACGAACAGCAATTATTCAAAGCTGAAAGGGATATTATTGACGCCAGGACAAGTGCAACCGTTCCGTGCCGACCTATGGGATTCGGAGATAGCCAAGAACAACAATCGGGTGATTAAACGCAAGATAGTCACCGGAAACATCCTCGGAGCCTATTGTCATCCTGCCGTTGCCAAATTGAACCCACGCTTCATAACTTTTACTCTCGCACCTGACAAACATGGGAAAAAGAAGATCGTACACGGACTTCTGATGCCTCTTGACGAGAAACTGCTGCGAAGCGTACTCGATACGGTAACCCTGCCTCTTTCCGAAGGTTTGCGTTATGCCAATTCCATTTCTACCGTTTATCCTATAACAGGATTGGAAGTCGGCTTTTCGCTTATGCCAGTCCGTGATTCTGAAAACAATGCATTGAAATTCTACATAAGTGTGGATGATAAAAGCTCCAGATTATTTGAGGATACGGAATATGACTCCATACGAACCATGTTC
Organism: uncultured Bacteroides sp.; assembly: GCA_964413805.1. Taxonomy (GTDB): domain Bacteria; phylum Bacteroidota; class Bacteroidia; order Bacteroidales; family Bacteroidaceae; genus Bacteroides. The sequence continues at coordinate 70,588 of CAYPUJ010000002.1, forward strand.
AAGGCTGAGCCGATAACTGCATTCCCTTCAAGGACAAAACCTGCGGGTAATTTAAAACATAACAAGGCACGTATGAGGTATTTTACGGAGAACCTCGAATACGACAGCGAGACGATGCAGTGTATCATTTCCTTTTGGGTAAAAGCCAAAGCCGCAATAGTAATCCCGCGCCATCAGATAACAATAGGCGAGATGAAGCAGATGGAGGCTCTGTCGCAACGTGAAGAAGATATGGCATGGCCTGTACTCGATTGGCAGAATGAGGCGCAACCTCCCCTGCCTCCATCACGAAAAGAAGTGCTTCTACGTATAACCCCGCCAATGTCAAATAGAATATGTGGCGGAAAGGAAGTCTCGTCCTACTCTCCATTTGTAGCCCTTTGCAAGGCTACAATGGAAGTGGAAGGCCGCAGTATGAAAGAAACATCGACAAGGTTAAATGTCAAGGCCCTGTATTTCAAGTGGCGGAGTTACAGAGACGGTAGCGGTGAAGAGCACGAATTGCGGAGAGCAGTCCTGAAAGAACTGTACAGGTTATTGACAGAACCTGCCGACAATATCCGGTTGGCCTGTTATGACAGGATAAACCGTGTCGCCGACAAAGAACATCTCGATGCCGTGGCCATCATGAAAGAGCGCTTCAGAGAAGAACTGCTTTTCATGGCTCCACCTCGTGAAGAGGTCAGGAAATTCCTTGAAAACTGTCCTTGCAGCAACAGTCTTGACTATATAGTCCGGTCACTGAAACGGTACATCAATGGAGAAACAGATATCATAATGGAATAGGCGATGTATTTAGGTGTAAAAGGAATTGCAAATCTTGAAGGTGCAGATGCTCTGATGGCTGCACTTCATTCAGCCAAAAAGGAAGCCCGTTCCGGGACTCCGATGTCTTACGTCAAGATGCAGACGGGATGGGAACTTGGCATTGACGGATTCTGGAAATACGAGTATCCGGATCCCTTTCATCCTTCACCTGTCATTGAAGATCATGTAAAGCGCCATTATGGAGAACCGATAAATATTGCCCTCTGCATGGAAGACCTTTCTTTGCTGACTGCTTACCCTGATTTTGAACGCCTGCGCCTGTTTACATCCTACACACCACGGGGCAGAACGCTGGGATATTTCGACCCTGAAAATTATGGCATGGTGGTGACTATCGGATCCCCCGGTGCTCCTTTCGATCAGCAGACTGAAGGAATACTGCTTCACGAAACACAACATCTGATACAGGAGGTAGAAGGATTTGCCAAAGGTGGTGACTGGTCCAAAGGGTTTTCCCGTTATCTGCGCCTGGCAGGTGAGGTGGAAGCCCGCAATGTCGTGATCCGTCATGGACTTTCTCCGGAAAGCCGTCGCGTCAAACTCCGCACTGATACCCAAGATGTTCCTGATAAGAAACAAATTATAGTGATGAGATAATGCCTTTCGTGTGCGGATTGAGTGGTGTTATTCACTCCTTTGACCTGACAAAGGCAAACGTACATGACATTCACTATCTGAAAAAAGTTAAAGCAAATTACTCCAACTGTACAATAATTGTAAGCATTCGGTAAACTACAGGTATCGAACCTTTATATATACAATAGCGACTGTCCCTATGAACCTAACAGTTGCAGTCGCTATTATTTTGTTGAACCTGTATGTTGCAGTCAGCACCGATTGCCGGATCCCTGTAATCGTAAAAAGAGTTTCCTGACAGAGATACATTGTCATTGCCTTTTATAAATCCTGCGCTTCTTTCTTGCTCTTCCCCGCAATCCTGTCCACTACCACGGCAATCGCCCCATCTCCGGTCACATTGCAGGCTGTTCCGAAGCTGTCCATTGCAATATAGAGGGCAATCATCAGTGCCTGCAGTGTCTCGTCGAACCCCAACATGCTCTGCAACAATCCGAGTGCTGCCATGATGGCTCCTCCGGGCACTCCGGGTGCGGCAACCATCGTTATCCCCAGCATGAAGATGAACCCGACCATCTGAGGCAATGAAACAGGACTGCCCGTCATATACATAACCGCCAGGGCACAGGCCACTATCTTCAGCGTGCTTCCTGCCAGGTGGATGGTGGCACAGAGGGGTATGACGAACACGGCAATGTCTTTATGGACTCCGTTCCGCAGGGTCTGGGCAAGCGTCACCGGAATGGTGGCCGCCGAAGATTGGGTGCCGAGGGCCGTTGCATAGGCCGGCAACATGTTCCGCAACAGCCGCCAGGGATTCTCCTTCCCGATCGTGCCGGCTGCGACGAACTGAATCAGCAACAACAGTACATGCAATACGAATATGACTGCAATGACCTTCAGGAACATGGAGATTATCTCAAAAACATAACCGCAGGCCGTCATGTTCAGGAAGATGCCGAAAATGTGCAGGGGCAGAAGGGGGACGATGACGGCCCCGATAAGCAGGGTCACGATATCCTTGAAGTCGTTGAAGCTGTCTTTCAATGTGTTGCCTTTTATATAGGAGAGCCCCAGTCCGATGATAAACGACAATATCAAGGCCGTCATCACATCCATCAGAGGCGGCATGGGCACCTCGAAGTAAGGCGCAAGGCTCATGGTAGCCGGCTCGTCCACAGAAAAGAGGCCGGCATCCCGGGACAGGATGTGCGGGAAGACAAAGTCGCAACTCACGTAAGAGAAGAACCCGGAAAAGAGCGTGGAGCCATAGGCCAGCAGCCCCGTAATGGCCAGCAACCGTCCGGCTCCGCGACCCAGTTCGCCAATCGCAGGCGTCACCAGTCCCACAATAATCAGCGGAACCGCGAAAGAGAGGAAAGCGGCAAACAAATCGCTGAAGGTGACAAACAGGCGTATGACGCTTTCGGGCAGAACCCCGCCCAGCAATATCCCCAGAAGGATGGCAAACAGTACTCTGACAAGCAGATTAATCTTGATTTTCTTCATGGTCGTGTCGTTTTATCTTATATCCTGTGGCTGCCATCAGAATGCTCATCAATGGACTGACCCAGTTGAAGATGCAATAAGGAAGATAGACGATGGTCGGTACATTCAGGACGGTGGCCTGCGTCATGCCGCAAGTGTTCCACGGTATCAACACGGAAGTGACCGTTACGGTGTCTTCGGTAGTCCGGCTCAACAGGCGGGATTCGTACCCTTTCTTCCGGTAAATGTCCTTGAACATGTTTCCGGTCAGGATAATGGCGATGTACTGGTCTGCCGTACAGATGTTGAGTACGAGACCGGAAAAGACAGTCGATGCCACCATGCCTGCCCTCTGCTTCATGAAACGGAGGAAGACGGAAGTCAGCGCGTTGAGCATCCCGCTTGCCGTCATGGCACCGCCAAAACACATCGCACAGATGATGAGCCAAATCGTGTCCATCATGCCGGCCATGCCACGGGTGGCAACCAGGTCGTTCAGTGCCGCGTTGCCGGTCTCGATCCGGGTGGCACCGTAGAGGGTTATCCAGAGGCCCTTGAACTGTGCGGTGATGTCATTCGTCTCCCATCCGGATATTTCCCGCAGCAAGTCGGGCTGGAAGATGAGGCAGAATATGCCCGCCAGCGCAGCGGAGACAAAGAGCGTAATCAGCGAAGGCACACGCCTGGCAATAAGTATGCCGGTGGCGACGGGAACAATCATTAGCCAGCCGGATATGTAGAATGTCTTGTCCAGCGATTCCGCATAAGCCTGCATCTGTGCCGTATCTGTGGATTCGTGCATCATTCCCACAACGGTAAACACAATCAGCGCGACCAGGAGCGACGGGATGGTCGTATAGAGCATGTATTTCACATGGGTAAAGAGGGGCGTACCTATCGTGGAGGAAGCAAGGACAGTCGTGTCGGAGAGCGGAGAGATTTTGTCGCCAAAGTAGGCGCCGGAAATGATGGCTCCCGCCGTCCAGCCCGCGTCGAAGCCCTGTGCGTTGCCGATGCCCATCAGGGCGATGCCGATGGTGGCAATGGTTGTCCACGAGGAACCGGTCATGACCGAGACAACGGCGCATATCAGACAGGAGGAGGTTAGGAAGAAGGTCGGGCTGAGCACCTGCATCCCATAGTAGATGAGGGTAGGCACCACGCCGCTGATCATCCACGTTCCGGAGATGGCGCCTATCAGCAGGAGTATGAGCAGTGCGGTTGCCACACCAAGGATATTCGAACGGATGGCCTCTTCTATCTTTTTCCACTTCACGCTGCATCGCCACATTGCCAGTCCCGCACAGCAGGCGGTGGTGAGAAGCAACACAACCTGGCTGCCTCCGGCAAGCGCATCGCTGCCAAACACTTTAATCGTAAAAAAGAGCAGCACCACCATGATGAGCAAAGGCACCAGCGAAAGCCCGACGGACGGCTGCTTTTCCGTATCGTTCCTGTTCATGTCGTTCCTGTGATAATCGGTTGCAAAGATAGGTAAATATTCTTTCAGCTAAAGCAGATGCAGTATATGGAAACAGATGGTCTGGACAGAATAAGTACGCGGGTTCGGGATAAGCCGGGCTTTGTTTTCCGGATAAAACCAACCGGCTTGTCCGCTCAAAGTCATGGGCAAGGTTTCCGGTCGGTTGAAGTGGTTTGAAATCTTTGTATTCTTGAGATTTTCTTAATCTTAAATGACAGATTCAATGAATGATAATTTGGAGTAGAATCCGTTTATTTATTGCGCTTTACCGACACACATGTCCATGCCCATTCATTCCGTTTTTTATCAAAATCGTACACTGCCATAACCACAGCGACTTCACCCCCACTTAAATTGTACCTCTGAACCATCATTGGAGATATGAAACATTTTATCCCTTGTCCTTTTATAAATGCAAACGGCTTGTCCTTCGGTTTAGAAATACTGCCATTTATTTGTTTTATGTATTCGCTGCCAACAGATATCTTGGAGTTCACCAATTCCGAACCAATGATATCTATCTTATCATTCTGAGTTGGCAACCAGTTGATTTTTAGCAGAGTTCCCTCGATGATTTTAACCTTCAACTTTTGCAGTTTTACAACCACACGTTTTTTTTCGCCATAAACAAGAGAAACACGTTTGCTTGCAATATCGACATACGTCACAACGGCGATGCTTTCGTTTGTCCCATACAATAAAATAGTCTCCGTGACTTGTTTATAATCCATGCCGTCACTATTGTCAGCAACTGTATTTTGTATCCATGGTTCCCTTAACCAGTTTTGGACTTCATAAGGCAAATGCCACCTTTGTTGCGTATAGCATTGCACTATTTTGTCTATATGGTATTTTGCGCGGCGGTAATCTTTCCGCGACAAGTATATAGATACCAACCTCATCCTTACTTTGCCAAGGAAAGCCTCTTGGGTCTTACAGTGAACCGCACGCAACAAACAGGCCAAACGCATATTCGAATCTTCGCTATAAATCTCGCTCAGCAGTTGCCATATCCAGAATTCAGACTGCTTTCTTTTGACAAATGGCATCACTATGTTTAGTGCATCCTCTTTTGCTACCCCCGTTGCAAGCATCAGTTTCCCACAAAAATATCCCGGATACATCATGTCTGGATGCTCTTCTATCAGTTTTTCTATCTTTGGCAGAAAATCATGAATCTTCTTTTTATCATTCTGTTTCAATAATGCCTTGGAATAGGCTATATATGCTTGCTCCACCAAAGACATTATCTTTTTTCCATCTTTCAATTCAAATTGCTGGAAGTCCTCAGGTAACAGATTGTCCAAATTCCACCATTCAAGGAAATCGATTAAGTGTTCCCATGCATCAAAACGCAAACACAATCTCAACAGATAAGAATATCCTTTTGACGGAACAAATGCGTATTTACTGAATAAGGAAAATAATTTGTCCATCTCGCTTACCGAACCCACAGGGATGGTCTTGACAAACTCAGCAAGTTTCCATAGCACATTCTCGAATATTAACGAGTCATTTGTCATTGTAAGCAGGTCTAATCCCACTAATTCTTCGACGTGTGCAATAAAGCAGAATTATTCTTATGCTCAATGTCCATTTTAAGCATATGATACAAAGCCCACCCCATTCCACGCTGTTTCCATACATCTTGTGGAGACACGTCAAGGTCTGCCTTTGCCGTTTCGTATGCCTCGATGACATTCCCGGCCTTGCACATTGCCGTTATGTCTTTTACTGTTGCCATAACTATTCAAAATGATTTTGCATTTCCTCTATCAGGACAGCAAGCTCCTTATCGTCCTTGCCCAGTAAAGACATGGGTTTGGCGTAAGTAACGAATCCAGACTCATTGATATAGATCTTAATGTAAGAAAGACTGCCTGACGTGCGGAAATAAAATATCACACTGTAATCTTCTTTATGTTCGACCACGTTGGTTATCTGAATGGTAAGCCCGTCACACGCAGAACGGATAAGATTATATAAATTTTCATGGACCTCATCCGACGGGACATAATCAAAGATCAGGGGCATGATGCGTTCATCATCCAACATCATACATATCATTACACTATGTGCAGATGGCTTTTGCGGCACAGCTTTCAGAAATATACCACCTTTCTTGTATCTTATGTCATAGCGTTCGATGCCGTCAGGCGTTTTTATGTAATATATCTCCTGATAAGGTTTGCTTTCTACTTTGTCTATTTTATAGGGTGTCCATTTCATGTTGTTATTGATGCACATCCATTTTGCATGTAGATAGTTCGGGGCAGTGGCATCGTGAAAGGGAGAATACTCTATATCTCCGATAATTCTACATTCCTCATTGATCTTTGTGCATTGTTGTATCGGCTCTATAGTGAACTTTGTGAATGGAGTAATATGAGGCAGATTTGTAAAATACAGCATCCTTTGTGCACGTGTCGTTGCTGTGTATGCCCAACGCAGGCAATCATCGCTTAATCCTGTTCGTCCACTGTAATCAACAAAGACTGTCCCCCATTCTCCACCCTGACACTTATGTCCTGTTACAGCATATCCGTATTTAGCTTTCAGGCAATTGAAATAAGAGTCTCCCATTAAAGCCTTTTTAAATTCTTCTGTCTTTGGCTTTAAATGCGGATTGCGTATACAGAAATTGATAAACAAAGCTTTTTGTTCATCTATTCCCAAGGAGGGATCCCCGTTATTCAGCAAATCCAGCAACAGCATACAGTCTTGTTTTTCATTCTGGGAATTGGGCACTTGTATATGGATAAACTCCATTTCTATTACTTTCCTTATCTTCTCACCACCCTCTTGCACATAAACGGGAGCAGACTGTTTCACCTTTTCCCCAACGTACAGGACAGGAACGAACTCACCGTTCATCCTGTCAAGAAGATAATTGTTCTGAACGACGAGAAGAACATCGCCGACTCTTAACTCAGGTTCTTCCTCGCCGTACAATTTCCTGCGGATGTCCTTATTGTATTCAGATGCAGACCTGTTTGAATGACAGATAACTACACAATCGTTCTGTTGGGAACGCATTCTTGTTTCCATATATTTCTTCAGCAGTTCACCTGAAGGCAATGATTCCACATCGTTTTTCTTCTCCTCAAAAACCAGACGGTTGCGTTTTTCTTTTTTGAGCAAGTCTCTTATTTGCATGGCATTCTTCAGTATTACACTGTCGCCTGTCTGTCTTAGGACTTCTGTTAATTCGGCTTGCATCACTTTCAGCCCTTTTTGCACAAAGAAATCCGCATTCAGTGCATTTGACGCAGACTCGCCGACCGGTGGCAACTGCATCGGGTCTCCAACGAATATGACTTTACCACCATACGATGGACGGACAAACGTCAACAAGTCATCCATCAGGTTATCCGTGCCAAAAGTGAACAGTTCCTGTTCTCTCTTGAGCGAGCATAACATGGATGCCTCATCTACAACCGCCACAACATGTCCGTTTGTCATCGTTATAGGAAAACATAGCTTAAATTCAGACTTTGCAACGTCCTGAACTTCTTCTACATGCAAATCAACGTTGCTATATATGGCTCTGTGTATGGTACTTGCCGGATAGCCCGTCTTTGTCTGTAGCACACGGGCGGCTCTTCCGGTAGGAGCCATTAACGTCACTCCCCTAAACTGTGATACATAGTCGGCGATTTGCTTGACCATTGTGGTCTTGCCCGTTCCTGCACATCCACGGAGAATGAATACCGAAGCATCACTCTCCATGAAGTCTTTTATTCTATCCAGTACCTGCTGTTGCTGTGCGGTCAATGTCATTTCTTGCATATTATCAAACATTGTAAAATATGCTATTTTATATTCTTTTATTTGTGGTCGGAATCATACGATTTTCACAATCTCCCATATAAAACTCAGAATATCCATCGTCTATATTGTTATAGCCATATTCTTTACTACTTTTCATTAGTCTTTCAATCTCTTTTACCATATTAGAATACGCCTTTCTTGCCCATTTCACCGTGTCTGTCAAATATGGATTGACAATATTCACCACTGTCATTTTTTTAGATTTACCTTTCTTGAATAGGTTAAATCCACTGCCGCAACCTATCCAAAGATTATTTGTGATTATGGTGCGGTCATGAAAATCCTCTGTTCTAAATAAAGATATGCTACACTTTAAATTTGGACGTAAATCCTTGACTATCTTTTCCAGCAATTCCTGTCTTGTTTTACTTTCATTCTTCATGTCTTTAGTAAAAACAGAGAGATGGAACGGAACAGACAATGCATCCGGCAAAACCGCATTCAATATTTCACGCAAATTTTCGTCAAAATCGTTAGTGTCACTCAAAATATAGTTGTCTACAATGATTAGGGCATTGCACGTATTGCATTTCCCTTGCAATATTTCCACCCAATTGTGCTTTTTCTCGTCTTTTGCAATAGCACAACCGGAATCTTCAAATAACAGTTTGTCAACATCCAAATTTTTAGATGTCAAAACAGAAATGCCGTATGTGCGGGAGATGTTCTCGCATATATCGGCATCTTGGGAAGTCAGGTAAATCGCATTTAGATTTAGATCTTCACTACTTTTTAGTCTGTCTAAGGGAACATACTTCTCGCCAAGGCATTTCAAGTGCAGGCATGATTCTTCTTGTGTATAATATAGTTTCCACAGAAGTTCCTCAAAATCTCCAAGTTGAGTGCTTATACTCTTTCTGGCGGCCTTAAGTTTTCTTCTCTCTATATTCTTTATTTCAGAAGAAAAATCTTCATCACTAATGTCTAGAAAGAGCTTGATGTCTGGGCTTAGCAGCAGGTTTTCGATGCTGTTCCATAGACGTCGTTTTAGCAAACAAGCATCGTCACACCGATCCTTATCAATTTGTGACAGGCATTCTTTCAGGAATTGTACCTCACAATAAACGGTTTTACGATAGTTCTCTGTCATACGCGTTTCCTCTTTACTTTAGCAGTTGACGCGATAACGAAGAAGCCTCGTCAAAAAAGCCCGGTCCAAATGACTCATTAAGGTATCCGTCGGAACAGATGCCAATGTCTTTTATCTGTGGTTCACCGTCCGGGCGTTTGTTCTCGTCCGGGTCATAAACATAGAGGAGTGATATGTCCTCACTGTTTATTTTCTCTTTTGCTACAAGCAGTTGCATCTTACGAATAAGATATTCACTGTGAGTCTCAATGATAAAATGGATATTATATTTCTTATAAGCGAAAACAAACATTTCGGCTAAAAGAGACTGGAATCTTGGATGAAGGTGTATTTCGGGCTCTTCTATTGCAATGGTTTGCTGCTCGAAATAGAAGTTCGGGATCCGGAAATCATGTTCATCATTAAACCCAAAAAGATATTCTGGTTCTTTTTCTCCTTTCGCAGTAAGAATGGCTGTTTCTATTTGCAGCATAATAGAAACCAATTGTGTTATTCCATAGCCTTCATCGGCTAACAACCGATCCGGTGTCTCGTCATTACGATGAGGAATATTTTTACTCCCAATCCGTCTTTGTCTACATCGAATAACAAAGATTCCC
>CAYPUJ010000003.1:0-50810 GCA_964413805.1 uncultured Bacteroides sp.
CGCATGTCATGATGCATGAGATACGTATGTCATGATGCATGAGAAGCGCATGTCACGAGGCATGAGATGCGTGCCCGATGCCCTGCCCGGATAAGAATGCAGGACGGATTATTTGCGGCTTTCGTATTTTTGCCCTATCTTTCTGTCCCAAAAAAGAAAGGATTGAATCATAATGAACAAGTATCTGTTAAGGCGTTATGCGCTTTTTGTTATTTCCGTGTCTTTTAATGCGCTCGGTATCTCGTTAATCACCAAGGCCTTGTTGGGAACAACCCCCATTACAAGTGTCAATTACGTGCTGAGTATGTTTACCCCCCTGACCATGGGACAATGGACAATCATCGTCAACCTGCTGTTCGTCGCGCTCGAGACCCTGCTGATGAAACGGGAAGACTTCAGGACCGACCGCCGCATCTTCTGGCTACAGGTGCCCGTGTCGCTCTGCTTCGGCATGTTCATCGACTGGTTCATGGGTCTGCTGTGGTGGATGAACCCGCAGACGTATGCCTGGCAACTCGTGAGCCTGGCCATAGGCTGCTTCGTTCTGGCATTCGGCATCGCGCTCGAAGTGAAGGCGAACGTGGCAATGGTGAGCGGCGAGTATTTCGTGCGGGTCATCTCGCGCCGCTACCGCACGGACTTCGGCTACACAAAGCTGGGCTTCGACATCTCGCAGGTGCTGATAGCCGCCGTGTTTTCGCTTGTCTTCATGTCGGCCATCCGGGGCATCCGCGAGGGGACCGTCGTAGCCGCGCTGGCCGTAGGTCCCATCGTGCACTGGATCAGTCCCTACCTCCGTTTCCTCGAGCCGTGGATTGGCGGGAAGGCCGCCGTCTCCGCGCCCGTGGCGGGCAAGGGCGTGGTCGTGACGATTGCCCGCGAATTTGGCAGCGGCGGGCACCTGCTGGGCGAAAGGCTGGCAAAAGACCTGGGCATCCGGCTCTACGACAAGGCTATCATCGACCTGGCTGCCCATCAGAGCGGGATGGACGAGAGCTACATCCTCAAGAACGAGCAGTCGCTCCCCTCGTTCTGGATGAAGTGCATCCGCAACTACAACACGACACCGGAGCGCAGCCTCTCGCCCGACGACATCCTTTTCCTTGCCGAAAGCAAAATCATCCAGGACATCTCGCAGGAATCTTGCGTCATCGTCGGGCGGCTGGCGGACTTTGTCCTGAAAGACCGCTCCGATGTCATCCGCATATTCTGCTGTACGGACATGGAGAGTGCGCGGCGGCGTTGCACGCAGGAATACGGTGTGAAGCCGGAGAACGCAGAGGCGGAAATCAGGCGCATCAACCGCAACCGCTCGGCGCACTACGAGTTCTACACCGGCGGGCGGTGGGGAGACCCGCACCGCTACGACCTGATGATAAACGTGGACAAGATGGGACTGGACATGGCCTGCAGGCTGGTGGAGCAACTCTACAGAGCCAGGGAGAAGAAGCCGGCAACCAATGCACCGGACGCACTGGCCACTGCCTGAGGGTGGGGCGGGTGCATCGCCGCATCCGGGCAGGAGAGGCGTTTCCTGTTTCGTAGTCAAATAATCCCGTTCTGTCGAGAAGCAACTTTTTTTAAGAGCATTCCTTTGGATATGAGGACGGGATGCGGGATTTTTGCAGGAAACAAATCGAAAAAGAAATGAAAATGACCAGTTACCTTTCAGCTTGCCTGCTCATCGGGGCGGGCGTATGTCTTTATGCCTGCAAAACCTCGAAGAGTGAAAGCGGGCGTACGGCATCCGGTGCCGTGGCGGAAGCCATGACTCAAACGAACGACAGACCTCACACGCAACCCGGCAGGCCCGACGGGCCTCCACCCGACGGAATGGGAATGCCTCCCGGAAACGGAATGACTCCGGGCGGCGGGATGCCTCCGGGTGGAGGGATGCCTCCCGGCGGCGGACCGGGTGGAGAGCGGTTTGACGAAAGTCTGATACAGGCGGCCATCATGGTCACCGAAGGGACAACCACCCGCCAGGGTGAGGAAATCCGGGCGACGGGCGAAAACGAGTCGGCAGTGGCTGCCCGCAATGCGGGCAAGGTGGAACTGCGGAGGAACACAATCATCACGTCGGGAAACACCACATCGCAGGATCACAGCAGTTTCCAGGGGCTGAACGCCGGTGTGCTGGGCAGGGATGACTCGGAAATACGCATGTCCGGCAACCGCATCACCACCAGCGGACTGGGCGCCAATGCCATCTTTGCCTACGGCAAGAGCGTCATCTATTCTGACAGCGACGTGATAAACTGCACGGGCGACGGAGGACACGGCATCATGTGTAGCGGAGGAGGCACGATACATGCCGTGAACGTGGACATCACCACCAGCGGCAAGAACTCGGCTCCCGTGGCGACCGACCGGGGCAGCGGCATCATCACCGTGGGCGGCGGACGCATTGTGAGCCACGGACAGGACTCTCCGGGACTTTACTCCACGGGTCAGCTTACCCTTGCCGGGGTGGACATCACCTCCGACGGTGCCGAGGTGGCGGTCATCGAAGGCTCCAACCAGATTCGCCTGGACAGTTGCCGCCTGACGTGCAGCTACCCCCGCAAATGGGGCATCATGATTTACCAGAGCTTTTCGGGCGACGCGGAAGGGGCGGACGGAGAGTTTGAAGCAGTGCGTTCGGCCATCCACGTCACCGGCGAGGACAGCCCGCTCTTCTTCGTCACCAACTCGACGGCCTATATCGCACTGGACGGCAACGACATCCGTTGCGCTTCGGGCATCTTGCTGAACGCTGCCGCCTCCCGTTGGGGACACAAGGGCGAGAACGGCGGCACAGCTGTCATCACTGCCCGCCGGCAGACGTTGGAAGGCAGCCTGCTGGCCGACGCGGACAGCCGCATCCGCTTGCACCTCACCGAAGGTTCCGTGCTGAAGGGTACTGTCAACCCCGACGCATCTGCCAAGGTGGCAGAGGTGCACATCGACAAGAGCAGCCGCTGGGAACTCTCGCAGGATGCCTACGTTTCTGTGGTTGAGGCCGACATGGTGGACGGAAGCGTGGCAAACATCATCGGCAACGGCCACACCCTCTACTACGACCCCGCACGGAATCCCTCGCTGGAAGGGAAAGCATATCCCCTGCAAGGCGGCGGCGAGTTGAAAGCGAAAAAGTAAGGGAGCACATTCCACAAACATACAACAATGAAACATCCTGTTATTGCGAGACTGACGCGCTTGTGCCTGGGCGCATCGCTGCTGTTGGCAGCGGCTGCCTGTTCGGATGACGACAGGGATTTCGGCGGTCTTTCCGCCGGTGCGAATGAGATTACGCTTCCGGAGTCGGCCGGCGACCTGCTGGACTTCACCGTCGCCTTTGACGGGACGGACGAGGAAGTGTACGGCAACATGGACGAGAGCGTCGTCTCCGACCCTTCCGCCGATGGCTATGCGGACTTTGTGGAGAACCACACCTTCTCCACGACGGTGACAGTGACCTACGACGGAACGACCGCTACGGTTGACGGGGCATCGGACGGCATCACGCTCACGACGGAGGGGGCGCATGTGGTGGCAAACTCCACGCTTTCCGGTGTGGAGTATGTGCTGAGCGGGACGACCGGTGACGGTTCGTTCAAGGTGTACAGCGACGAGCCTTTCCGCCTTTCCCTTTCCGGCGTGTCGATAACCAATCCGGAAGGCCCCGCCATCAACATCCAGTCTTCCGAGCGTGCTTACGTCATGGCCGAAGAAGGCACCTCCAACAGCCTGGTTGACGGGGAGGATTACGAAACAAAGGTGAACGGCGAATCCATGAAAGCGTGCCTTTTCAGCGAAGGAAGCCTGATATTCGGCGGGACGGGCTCGTTGAGCGTGACGGGCAACAACAACCACGCCATCACGAGCGACGACGGCATCCGCTTCCGGGCGGGTTGCCGTGTGACAGTGGAAGCCGCTGCAAACGACGGTGTCCACACCGACAACCAGATTGTCATCGGGGGCGGCATTATCCGCATCGCGGCGGAGGGCGACGGCATCCAGTGCGGCGACGAAGGCATCTCCGTGACCGGCGGGTTTGTCTGCCTCTCTCCCTCGGCTGACGGCTCGGACGGCCTGAAGGCCGAAGAGGGCGTGGACATATCGGGCGGTTCCGTGCAGGTGCAGATAACCGGGAAGAAAGGCAAGGGTGTCAACTGCGGCTCCTTCACGCAGACGGGCGGCAAGCTCACCGTCCTCAACTACGGTGAAGCCCTGTATGACGAAGACGAAGAAGACATCAGTTCGGCTGCAGGCATCAAGTGCGACGGCGACCTGCTGATTGCGGGCGGACAGGTGGCTCTGCAAAGCACGGGTGCCGCAGGCAAGGGCATCAACTGCGACGGCACGCTCACCATCACCGGAGGTACGGTAATGGTGGAGACCACGGGCAGCCAGTACGTCGTCGGGAGCGTGGACTCCTCGCCCAAGGCCATCAAGGCAGACGGAGACCTGACCATCGGCGGCGATGCCACGGTCCTGGTCAAGGCTACGGGCGGCGAGGGCAGCGAAGGCATCGAGAGCAAATCCACCCTGCAGGTGGACGGCGGGCAGATAGCCGCCTATTGCTATGACGATGCCATGAACGCTTCCGATGCCATCATCATCAACGGAGGCTCCATCTACTGCTACAGCACGGGCAATGACGGCATCGACTCCAACGGCACGCTGACCGTCACCGGAGGGCTGACCATCGCCGTGGGCACAGGCTCGCCCGAAGGGGGCTTCGACTGCGACGAGAGCACCTTCTCCATCACCGGCGGCATCCTGCTGGGTATCGGCGGCGAAACCAGCACCCCGACATCGAACGCCTGCACGCAACCGTCGTTCATCTATAGCGGTTCCGTGGGAAACGGGGCGTTGGTCAACATCGCCTCATCTGACGGGACGGACATCCTCACCTATGAAATACCCGCAAGCTACTCGCGCATGACGCTCCTCTTCAGCAGTCCGTCGTTGCAGCAAGGGGGAAGCTACACGCTCTCGACAGGTGGCAGCGTGTCCGGCGGCACGGAATATTTCGGCTATTACACCGGCGGCACTTACTCCGGTGGTACGGCACTGTCAACGTTCACCCTCAGTTCGCTGGTGACGACCATCGGAAGCAGCAGTGGCGGGATGGGCGGCGGCGGACGAAGGTGGTAGAAGCCCGCTCTCCAATACACGAAGAAGCTGCCATTGTGGGGTTCTTTCCCCACAAGGCAGCTTCTTCTTTTTTTTCGCAGATTTCCGTTATTTGTGTAGTGAAGCCCCTTCCGGTGCATAAATCCGGAAGAGCGGCGCATCTTGCAGCGCGAGCGATTTGTTGTGCGCGAAAAACACCACGCCATTCACCGGCGATACGATGCGGTGCTGCACCTCGCCCGTGTACGGATGGAGAATGTGCCCCAGTTCCTCACCCTGGCGCACCTCGTCGCTGACTCCCCGCAGACGGTAGAAGAAACCGGCTACAGGTGCTTTCACAGTCACCAGTTCCTCTTCGTCTATCACGCGCGAATTGTAGTCCGGCCACATGACTCCCTCAAACGTGGATACCCCTATCCTCCGCATGAACCGGAGCAGGGTGGCGATGACGTAACGGCCGGTATCGCCTTCAATCCGGCTGTTCTGTCCGCCGTAGACCGAGTATGCCTTGGTGTTCCACACCTGCCAGTTGTAGTTGAGCAGGGTGGTGTCGAAGGGCAGCGGTTCGCGCAGGCAGACATAGGGCATACCGAACAGCCGGGCGGTGTCCACATCTTCGTAGCCGGTATGAATCATGCGGACGTGGGGGATGAAGTCGCCCGGTATGTAGTAACTGGCCATCTGCACTCCGTACTCATAGCCTTGGATGGCCTGGAACACGGCAGCCGCGATGCGCTGTGTTGTTTCCCCCTGCCCGTAGCCGGGAAACATGCGGTTGATGTCGGTGTTGTCCATCGCCCAGAACCGCTTTTCCATGTTCATGGAGAACGGATTGGCCGAGGGAATCACCAGGATTTCGTGCCCGGGCGCGATGCAGCCTTTCGACTCCAGTTCGCACAGCACCCGCACGATTTGCGAGCACACGTATTGTTGTTGTATCTCGTCGCCCCGCATGGCCCCCACGATGGCCAGCGTCTGCTGTCCGCTACCGAAGCGGAAGCCATGAATGCGGAATGTGTCGCGAAAGGGCGACTTCATGCTGAATAATATTTCTTCTTTCATAATAATCGGACAAAAAAGGATAAAAATAAGGAAGGACGACCGTCGGAGCATTGCAGCCCGCACTTCTCTGTCAGGGCAGCCTGTGGATGCGTGCCAGCAGCGAGCCTTCGTACACCACGGGGTAGGCACGGATGGTGAACAGCAGTCCCTTGACGGGCGAAATCACCTGCTGGAGCACCTCCCCCGTCAGCGAGGAAACGATGCAGCCGATTTCTTCGCCTTCCTCCACCACGATGTTGTTGTGCACCTCCGTGAGGAATATCCCCGATGCCGAGGCGTTCACGAAGTACACCTCCTCTGCCACGGACACGATGGGACGGGAAATGAGCATGTCGGGAGCCTTTCTCCACATTCCCATGTGCTGCATCAGGTTCAGGATGCCCGCCACCAGGCGGTTGCCGAGGCTGTGGTTGATGCGCATTCCCACTCCCATTTCCACCACCAGCGTAGGGGTGCCGATGCTGTTGAGCGAGTGGGCGAGGGTGGCTTCCAGCACCGTGGCTGCCTCGTGAATCCAGATGAAGTCCACGTTGAGCAACCGCGCCGCCGGGGTCAGTGCCTCGGCCATGTTCACATTGATGCGTACCTGGGGAATCTCGCGCAGGAAGATGTTGCTGGAGTGGATGTCTATCACCATGTCCGCCCCCTCCAGGTCTTGCAGCACCTCGTAGGCCGTGCGTTCGGCCATCGTGCCTTCCGGGTCGCCCGGAAAGATGCGGTTCATGTCGAGGTCGAAAGTGGGGATGCCGCGCATGATGGAGTCGATGCCCAGCGGGTTGAGGGCCGGATAAATCTCCACCGTTCCGTTCAGCTTGTCGGGTTCCCGGTTCAGTATTTCCGCTATTTTGAAACATACATACTGTCCTTCCAGTTCGTCGCCATGCGTCCCCGTCACGATGCACAGGCGTTTAGTGCTCGTGCCGTGGGAAATCACGTTCTTCCGGATGGACAACCGCTCGTCCACTGGGAGGGCGGTCGATACTACGGTTTTTATCATATTCTCTCTACAATAATTCTTATTTCTGTCTGTTGGTTGGCAATTCCTGTAAATACTCCCCGGCTCACCGGGCAGTCTGTTTCGTCGCGCCCGTGCGCCACCTTGATGTAGCCGTCCTCTATCCTCCGGTTGTGCGTGGGGTCGATGCCTGTCCAGGCAGTCCCGTCATACACCTCCACCCAGGCATGGGTTTCCCCGATGCCGTCGATAAAGCCGCTGGCATAGCGGGCCACGATGCCCCGGCTGCGGCACAAGGCTATCAGGATGTGGGCATAGTCCTGGCACACGCCCTCCCTTTGTGCAAAGGCAGCGGCAGCCGTGGTCGCGTTGGTGGTACTTCCGGGGCGGTAGGCCATGTAGGCCGCCACGGCCTGCGAAAGGCGGCAGGCTACGCACAGGGGCGTGCCTTCGCCCCCCTGTTCCCGTGCGAAAGCCCGCATCGGGGCGGACAGGCCGGTCTGCCGCGTGGTTGTGCGGTAGACCGGGCAGACGGCGCGTTCCGGAATCCGGTAGGGGGCAAGTTCCACTTCGCCGAAGCTGACATACACCAACGACGTGTGCGGTTCCAGAAGGCTGCCATATTGCACGCCGTTGCCCCACACGTCGCAGTCGTGTTGCAGTTGCACGCCGGGATACACATACAAGTCGCTCCGCACACGCCGCTGGCACGCGCTCTCCCCCGGCACACACCGCAGGCGGAACACATGGTTGCGTATCGGGGCATCAAACCGGACGATGGTCTGGTAGTTGTACAGAAACCGGCTCATCTTTTCCCTTTCCGGGCTCTTTCAGAGTAAAACCAGTTGGTTAATATATTTCAGCACGGTGTTCTTATACTCCGGTCTGCCTCCGTCATACTGTTCTCCTGTCAGCATTTCGTGCAGGTGTTGCAGAATCATGCGGTCGAAGATGTAGCTGTCCTCCTCGCTGTTGGCACGTTCCTCCAGGCGGTCGTAGGCATTGCGGATGCGGAAAAACGGATAGTCGAAGCGCAGGTGCAGGTCGATTTCTTCCACCCAGCGTCCCGTGTAGAGGATGGCACGCACCCGGTCGTCGGAGATGCGTTCGTCGATGGAACCCCAAAAAGCCAGCAGGTAGTCCGTCACCGGTTGCAGTCCCGTGATGTTCGTGTCCTGTTCTTCGGCCTTGCGTTTGAGGTGGCTGAGCGACAGTTGGATGTACGACAAGGCTTCGCTGCTGATTTCTTCCCGCAGCACGATGGCGTTGTCGTGAGCGCACTCCACGCACGACAGCAGGGATGACGGATTGCCTGTGTCGTACATGAAACCGAGGCGGAAAGCATCTTTCCCTTCGTAAGGATTGTCCACTTCCAGCTTCCGGCAATATTCTTCATACTCCAGGGAGTTCCCGTCGATGGACTTGTCGTAATAGCGGCGCAACAGGTGCAGGCTCAGGTACACCCGTTCCGCATAGCGGCCCAACCAATACAAGCGGTTGGCCTTTATGGCTGATAAGACGTAATTCATAGTGGTTTCTGTTGTTTTTTGTCTGGTTGTAATTTGTTTCTGTCTGGTTGATTGGAACTTTGTTCAGTCGTATCTGTATTTGTGTATTTGTCTTTTCATTTGCTTGCATCTGTGCATTTTCATTCCAATACCCAAGTGTCCTTGAATCCGCCCCCTTGCGAGGAGTTGACCACAAACGAGTCCGGATTGCGCGAGAAGCGTGTCAACCCGCTCTTCCACACGACGGTCTGCTTGCCTGTCACGACAAAGGCACGCAAGTCCGCCTTGCGCGGCACCCGCTCGTTGCCTTCCAGCACGTCCAGGTCTTTGAAGTCAATCACCTCCTGTGCAATCCAGCGGCGCGGCTCGTCGGCTATCAGTTGCCGCATCTCTCCGGCGCGTTCGGGCGACAGATCCTTTCCGAACACAACCCCGTATCCGCCTGCCTCGCTCACGTCCTTAATCACCAGCTTCTCCAGCTGGTCAAGCACATAGCGACGGTCTTCTTCGTAGTAGGGCAGGTAGGTAGGTGCATTGTGCAGTATGGGTTTTTCGCCCAGGTAGTATTCCACCATCTTGGGCACAAAGTAGTAAATGCCCTTGTCGTCGGCCACCCCGTTGCCGAGGGCGTTGACGACGGCCACGTTGCCCTTCTTGTAGGCCTGCATCAGTCCGGGCACGCCCAGCAGGGAGGAAGGCTCAAACACCAGCGGGTCCAGGTATTCGTCGCTGACGCGGCGGTAGATGCAGCCCACCCGCAGTTTTTCCTTGAACATTCCCGAATAGTAGACCACGTCGCCGTCCACAACCAGGTCACCGGGGAAAGCCAGCTTGACACCGGTCTTTTCGGCCAGATAGGAATGCTCGAAGAAAGCGGAGTTGTAGCGTCCGGGGGTCAGAATCACGGCGATGCCCTGTCCGTCTCCCACGTCTTCCAGCATGTTCTTCAGCAGGGTGCAATAGTTGCGGTTGTCGGCCACCACGTTGTCCTGAAAAGTACGCGGCGACACCTTGCGCGTGACGGTGCGTGCAATCATGGGATAGGAAGCACCCGAAGGAATCCGGAGGTTGTCCTCCAGGACATACCACCGGTCGTCCTTGGCCTGTACGAGATCGATGCCCGCAATGTGCGCATACACTCCGCCCGGCGGCAGAATGCCTTCGCACTCGGGCAGGTATCCTTTGGAAGAATAGACGAATTCCTCCGGGATAACGCCATCCTGCACAATCTTCTTCCCATGATAAATGTCACAAAGAAACTTGTTCAAAGCGTTCACGCGCTGTACGAGCCCTCGCTCCAGTTCCTCCCATTCCTCCCGGCCGATTATGCGGGGGATGGAGTCGAACGGGAACAGTTGTTCGTTGAAAATCCCGTTTTTGTACACTCCAAAACGGACACCGAAACGTTCCATCCACTTGTTCACGGTGTCCCGGCTTTCAAGCAACGCCTCCATTTTAATTTCCTTTTGCAACATACATCTCTTTTTTTATCGTTTACTTTTTACCTTATTTGCCGCAAAGGTAGTCAAAAAGGTAGTATATTGAAATATTCTGGAGCATTTTTATTTGTGAAGGCGGCTGTTTTGTTATAAATAGATGTTATTCTTCTGCTGTAAACTCCTTTTTGAAATATGGACGGTATGCTTCGCGGACAAACGAAAAGCACCCGCGTAGTTGTGCATTTGCACACTTCAGGATAAGGAGAGAGGGCGCATCATTTTGATGCGCCCTCTCTCCTTGCTCTTGGTATGTTGCTTTTGCTTACGCTTCTTCCTGCTCTGCAACCACTTCAAAAGGAATTTCCACAGAAACTTCCTTGTGCAACTTGACGGTAGCCTTGTAGCTGCCGACTTCTTTCACTGCATCCTTTACAAAGATGATCTTGCGGTCGATGTTGTGACCCAGCTTAGCCAGTTCTTCGGCAATCTGGATGCTGCCCACAGAACCGAAAATGGTTCCCGTGGAGCTGACCTTTGTGGCAATTGTCAGCGAAACGTCTTTCAGCTTCATGGCCAGTTCTTCGGCATCCTTCTTAATCTTCTCCAGCTTGTGGGCGCGTTGCTTCAGTTCCTCTGCCAGCATCTTCTTTGCACTCGGCGAAGCGATGACTGCCTTGCCCGTGGGGATGAGGTAGTTGCGTCCGTAGCCGGACTTTACATTTACGATGTCGTTCTTATAGCCCAGGTTGGCAACATCTTCTTTCAATATAATTTCCATACTGTCTTCCTCCAGAATTATTTCATCAAGTCAGTTACATAAGGCAGCAATGCCAGGTGACGCGCTCTCTTTACGGCCTGAGCCACCCGCCGTTGAAACTTCAGCGAGGTGCCCGTGATGCGGCGGGGCAGGATTTTGCCTTGCTCGTTCAGGAACTTTTTCAAGAACTCGGGGTCCTTATAGTCGATGTACTTGATGCCACTTCTCTTGAAACGGCAGTACTTTTTCTTCTTCACGTCCACCGAAGGCGGGGTCAGATACCTGATTTCCGATTGAGTCTGTTGTGCCATAATTAGTCCTCCTTTTTAGTTGATTTCATACTTCTTCTCTTTGCAGCGTATTCGGCGGCGTACTTGTCTTGCTTAAACGTCAAGAAACGGATGACACGCTCGTCACGGCGGAAGTTCACTTCCAGCTTCTTGATGACAGAAGGTTCTGCGTTGAACTCAAGCAGCTGGTAAAAACCGGTCGATTTCTTCTGGATGGGATAAGCCAGTTTCCTCAGTCCCCAGTTTTCTTCGTTCACAATCTCGGCACCTTCAGCAGTCAGGATACCTTTGAATTTCTCTACCGCTTCCTTCATCTGGACATCAGACAAAACGGGAGTCAAAATGAAAACGGTTTCGTATTGGTTCATACAGTTTAAATGAATTAAGTTAATAATGTCGCATTAAAGCGTTGCTTTTTAAAATTGCGGTGCAAAGGTAGATATTTTATTTTGAACTGCAAACATTTCTGTGAATACCTTTGTGCCTCCGCACGTTGCCGGAGACGTTGCCGGGGTGGGGCAGGAGCAGAAAGCGGGGTTTCCCGGTGCAATTTCGGGTGCCTGCAGCTGGTTTAAACCGTATCTATTTGTAATTTTGCGCTGTTTTTACCACAAACCAGAAGAAAAAAACAATGAAAAAGCAAAACCGGTTCCTGCCCGCACTCTTGCTGGCGTTGGTCGTGTCGTGCGCCTCGCCTGCACCCGGAAAAGACAAAGATACTCCCACCGAACACAACACTCCCCACAAGGTGCTGGGCGTGTCGCACTACGGGCGAGTATTCGGCGACCTCAATGCCACGCAACTCGACATGGCACAGGCCATCGGCATCACCCCGCTGGCCTCGCGCAGCGAAGTCGGCAACCTGTCGGACAGACTGCGCCTCATACGGACTTGCGAGCACTATGCGGTAGACCCGCTCACTCATTCCATCCCCTACCTGGTGCCCGGCGCGGCCAGGCTGTTGGATGACATCGGCGCCAACTTCCTCGACTCGTTGGCCATCAAAGGGTTGAAGCCGAACAAAGTGATTGTTACTTCCGTGTTGCGCACCGAGGAGGACGTGCGGCGGTTGAGGCAGCGGAACGGGAATGCCACCGCCGCTTCGGCTCATGCCTATGGCACCACCTTCGACATAAGCTGGTGCCGCTTCGAAGAGGTGAAGGGCGCAGGAAGCAAAACGCTGCGGAAGGCAAATGCCGCCACGCTGAAAATGGTGCTTGCCGAAGTGTTGCGCGACCTGAAGCAGGAGGGCAGGTGCTACGTGAAGTACGAAGTCAAGCAGGCCTGCTTCCACATCACCACGCGGCAGTGAAGCCCGCCCTTTCTTCTGCTGTTCTTCTTTGCCGACATTTTGACACTTTGCATATCCGGGTCTTCCTGCTTGCGCTATTTCCGCACGGCAGTCCGCGTGCCCGGTTTTTTTGAAACGAAAATCGGTAACTTGTTGTATTCGTGTGCGGTATAAAAATCTGTACATCCCGGAAATGTGCGGAAAACTCCCGAAACGGGCGGCAAACGACCGGAAAGCCCGCATCCGGCGGCCGCCGCACCTGTATCGGCCGGCTTCCGTACTTGTACGGCTCTTGTCCGATACCTGCATCCCGCTCGCGCCGTACCTGTACGGAAGGCGGGAAATGCCTGTGTGCAGCACCTCCGGAATGTATAAAAACGATGTTTTGAGCCGGATATGCGCATAAATATGCGGGAAAAGCAGGCCGGCGATGCCTTTTTTGAAGATTCTGAAAACAGGACGTGTCAGCAGGAAACGGGAATCCGCATCATTCCGGCAACGATTCGCGGGTTAATCCGGAAATGTGTCAATCTGTCTCACCGTCCACTCCGGTCTCACGGCCGAAAGTGCGGTACTCCAGAGGGGTGAACCCGGTGTGCTTCTTGAAGAGGGAAAAGAAATGTTCGGTGGAGCGGTAGTTCAGCAGGAAAGAGATTTCCTTGACCGACTGCGACGTGCCCACCAGCAGTTGTTTGGCCTTGCGCAGCTTCAGTTCCTGGAAATACTTGGCAGGCGCATAGCCCGTGTAGTCCTTGAACACCTTGCGGAACCAGGAGTAGCTGATGTTCAGCTTCATGGCCAGTTCTTCGGGGTCGATGTCTTTCAGAACGTTCTCGTTCATGATGATTTTGGCCTGTTCTATTTTCTGGTCGATGTCGCTCATCTCGAATATCTTGTTCTTCGAGATGGAGAGTATCATGCCGAGCATGTGGAGCACGATGCCGCCCAGGTACTGCTGGGACGAAATCTTGTCGCCCTCCGCCACCTCCAGCGCACGGGTGTAGAGTGAAACCAGTTCTTCGTTCAGCCCCACCTCTAGAATCTGGCTTTCCTTCGACAGGAATCCGCCCTTGACCAGGTCGTCAATCACCGGTCCCTCGAACCCGATGTAATATTCGTTCCAACCGGTCTGCTGATAGGGATGGTAGGTATGCCACTGTCCGGGGAAGAGCACCATCAGCCGTCCTTTGCACACCTGTTTTTCGGGAGTCGTCTCCGACGAGAACAGCCCCCTGCCGCGTGTGATGTAGACCAGCTGGTATTCGCGCAAGACGCGCCCTTTCTGGCAGTTGAAGAAATAGCCCGAAGGATGGTTGCGCAACGGATAGGGCGAGTTGGGTTGGATGGCCTGATAGCCGACCGTGTTGACCCACACCCCGAACTTCCGGTCCATATCGTTTACAATCAGGTATTTGAATTCTGCGCCCAAGTCATTGTAATGTTTCACCATAGCTCTGTGCTTTTCTGGATTACTACGGGCAAAAGTAGAGATTTTCTTTGGAAAAACGGAACATCGCACTTCTTTTAGGCAAAGAATGTGGCATTCGACTGATATTTCATAGCTTTTCGTAGGCGTGTTGTGTAGTTTTCCGCAAAAAGATTGCGATTAATAAAAAAAGATGCGCTATTTTTGCGCATTCATTTCATCGTAAGAAGAATGACTGACGACTCTTTATTCTTGATAGACATTGATAGGATTCTTTGCGAGAAAGCTCCGAAGCAATCGAAGTACATTCCGAGGTTCGTCGTTTCATACCTGAAACGCATAGTGCACCAGGATGAATTGAACGTCTTTTTGCGGGAGTCGAAAGACAAAACGGGCATGGACTTCCTGGAAGCCAGTCTGCACTTCCTGGATACCGGGCTGGTGGTGAAAGGGGAGGAAAACCTGCCGGACGAGGGCTTGTGCACCTTCGTTTCCAACCACCCTTTGGGAGGGCTGGACGGAATTGCCTTGGGCTACATCCTGGGCAAACGCTACGGTGGCAAAGTGAAATACCTGGTCAACGACTTGCTGATGAACCTGCACGGGCTGGCTCCCTTCTTTATCCCCATCAACAAGACAGGCAGGCAGGGCAGGGACTTCCCGCGCATGGTGGACGAGGGGTTCAGGTCGGACAACCAGCTCATCATGTTTCCCGCCGGGTTGTGTTCGCGCCGGCAGGGCGGGGTCATACGTGACCTGGAATGGAAGAAGGCTTTCATCGTGAAGAGCGTGCAAAGCCGCCGCGATGTCGTGCCCATCCATTTCGACGGGCAGAACTCGAACTTCTTCTACAATCTGGCTAATTTCTGCAAGGCGTTGGGCATCAGGTTCAACGTGGCCATGCTTTACCTGGCGGACGAGATGCTGAAGAACAGGCACAAGACATTTACCGTCACCATCGGGAAGCCCATCCCCTGGCAAACGTTCGACAAGTCGCGGACACCGCTTCAGTGGGCACAGTATGTGAAAGACATTGTTTATAAACTAAAGATTGAAGATAAGTAAGGACAAAAACAACCGGGAGAAGAACCGGCGGACGCTGCCATCCGGGCCGTTCCCCTTTATCCCCAACAACAGGAATATGGAAGAAATCATTAAACCAATAAGCAAAGATGCACTGAAAGCGGAGTTGACAGAGGACAAACGCTTACGGACGACGAACAAGAGCAACAACCAGATTTACATCGTCACTGCACAAGACTCTCCGAACACCATGCAAGAAATCGGCCGCTTGCGGGAAATCGCGTTCCGGGCTGCCGGGGGAGGCACGGGTCTGTCGGTGGACATCGACGAATACGACGTGATGGAGAACCCATACAGGCAACTGATTGTGTGGAACCCCGAAGCCGAAGAGATATTGGGAGGCTACCGCTACATCCGTGGCACCGACGTGCGCTTCGACGAGCACGGAATCCCCCTTCTGGCCACGGCTCACATGTTCAACTTCTCCGAGAAGTTCTTGCGCGAATACCTGCCCACGACCATCGAATTGGGGCGTTCGTTCGTCACCCTCGAATACCAGTCGACCCGCGCGGGCAGCAAGGGGCTGTTTGCCCTGGACAACCTTTGGGACGGACTGGGCGCACTGACCGTGGTGATGCCCAACGTGAAGTATTTCTTCGGCAAGGTGACCATGTACCCCAACTACAACCGCCGGGGACGCGACATGATTCTCTACTTCCTGCGTAAGCATTTCGCCGACAAGGAGAACCTCATCATCCCCATGAAACCGTTGGAAATAGAGACCGACGAACAAGACCTGGCAGCCCTGTTCTGCAAAGACACCTTCAAGGAGAACTACAAGATTCTGAACACCGAGATACGCAAGCTGGGCTACAACATTCCCCCGCTGGTCAACGCCTACATGAGCCTCAGCCCCACCATGCGGATGTTCGGAACCGCCATCAACTACGGTTTTGGCGACGTGGAAGAAACGGGCATCCTGATTGCCGTGGACGAAATCCTGGCCGAAAAGCGCATCCGCCACATCCAGTCGTTCATCGAGAACGAACCGGAGGCACGCACCATCACGTGGGGCGGCAAGAAAATATTCCTCTGACCCTGTGCCCCGTCGTCGTTTGGCAGGCTGCCCGTCCTTACGAAATTTCCGGCAGGCTGTTCCCGTTGATTTTCCGGTAGAGGTCGAGGGCAAAGACATCCGTCATGCCCGACACGTAGTCCAGCACGGCCTGTATGCGTTCTTCCAGGCCGGGGGCATGGATGTTGTATTGGCTGGACACCCGGTCGATGAGCAGGCGGGAGTAGGCTTTCTCCGGGGAACGGACGGCATCAATCATCAGTTCGAGCAAGGTGCTGATGATGCGGAAGCCGGCCAGTTCGATGTCGAGCACGTCGCGTGAGCGGTAAATCTTCTCCATCGCCACTTCCGAGCAACGGGTGTAGGCTGCGGCGGGCAGGGGAGCAATGTGCCCGATGAGGCTGCCCTCGAATGTTCCGTCCAACAGTTTTTCTTCGTTGGCGAGAAAGGCTTCCGTACATTCCTTGATAAGCAGCCCCACGACGCAGGAACGCAGGTAGGCAATCTGTTCGTTCACATCGCTCACGATGCGGAAGGTTTCCAGCATGTGCGCTTGCCGTTCTTCGGGGAAATAGGAAAGCAAGAGCTGTTGCGTGTCGCGGGTGGTGAGTATCTTCAGTTTGTGTGCGTCTTCGATGTCCATCAGCTGGTAGCAGATGTCATCGGCTGCCTCCACCAGGTAGACCAGCGGGTGACGGGCGTAGCGCAGCGGGTTGTCTTGCAGCTTCTTTATGCCCAGTGTCCCGGCTATCCGCCGGAAACTCTCCTCTTCGGTGGCGAAAAAACCGAACTTCGACTTCGTGCCCGCCAGGCTCGACGCGAAGGGATACTTCACGATACTTGCCAGCGTGGAGTAAGTCAGCACGAATCCGCCTTTGCGTCTGCCCTCAAACTGGTGGGTGAGCAGGCGGAAGGCGTTGGCATTGCCTTCGAAGTGTGTCAGGTCCTCCCATTGCGCCGCCGGAAGCAGGGGTTGCAGGACCATGCCTTTGCCTTCGGAGAAGAACGTGGAAATGGCCCGTTCGCCCGAATGGCCGAAAGGCGGATTGCCCAGGTCGTGCGCCAGGCAGGCAGCCGACACGATGGAGCCGATTTCGCCCACGTAGGAGTCTTGCAGTTCAGGATGACGCGCCAGCAAGACCCTTGCCACGTCGTTGCCCAGCGACCGTCCCACGCACGACACCTCCAGACTATGAGTCAGGCGGTTGTGTACGAAGATGCTGCCCGGCAACGGAAAGACCTGGGTCTTGTTCTGCAACCGTCGGAAAGGGGCGGAGAATATCAGCCGGTCGTAGTCCCGCTGAAATTCGGAACGGTTCTCCGGGTGGTGGCTGTGGTAAGCCTCCAGACCGAACCGCTTGGGCGAAATAAGGGTATTCCAGTTCATCATGAGGTAAGTAAACGCTTGGTTACTAAAATGGCTTTTGTGCCCGGTTTCTCATTATTTAACTGCAAATGTATAACTATTTGGGGCAAAATCTGTATTTTCGCCCATTAATTAGCTATTTTATTGTAGAATCACACACTGCTTATGCTGACCGTACAGATTATCAACTCATCAAAGCATCCGCTTCCCGCCTATGCCACCGACCTCTCTGCGGGCATGGACCTCCGCGCCAACCTCGACGCACCCATCACGCTGGCTCCCCTGCAACGCTGCGTGGTTCCCACCGGGCTGCGCATCTCCTTGCCGCCGGGACACGAGGCACAGGTGCGTCCCCGCAGCGGACTGGCACTGAAGAAAGGAATCACCGTACTGAACGCGCCCGGAACAGTCGATGCTGACTACCGGGGCGAGATTGGCGTCATTCTCGTCAACCTTTCCTCCGAACCGTTTGTGATAGAAGACGGTGAGCGCATTGCACAACTGGTTGTGGCACGCCACGAGCACATCTGCTGGGAGGCTGTGGACACCTTGGATGAAACCGCACGGGGAGCGGGAGGCTTCGGACACACGGGTACCGACTGATTATCTTTCAATCCCGACACTTCAAACACTGCATACATGAACATGAGAACAAGTATCCTTGCCTGCCTGCTGACCGCCTGCCTGCTGACATCCGCCCCGATGCGGGCGCAAGCCCCGGTGTCTGAAACGGACGGGATGCAGCAACGCAAATACGATTACTACTATCTGGAAGCCGTCCGCATGAAGCTGCAAGGCCGGTACGACGCAGCCTTCGACCTGTTGCAGCACTGCCTTGCCATCCGTCCGGATGCCGCGTCGGCCTTGTACGAACTGGCTCAGTACTACATCTATCTGCAAAAACCCGCGCAGGCGGAAACTCTCCTGGAGAAAGCCGTTCAGAACGCGCCGGACAACTACTGGTATCACCAGAACCTGGCCAACCTCTACATCCGGCAGAAGAAGACAGACCGCGCCACCGACCTGCTGGAGCGCATGGTGCGGCACTTTCCCGACAAGGTGGACCCGCTCTACAACCTGCTGGACATCTATGGGCGGCAACAGGAGTACGGCCGTATGATTGACATCTTCAACAGCCTGGAACAACGGATGGGAAAGAACGAGCAGTTCAGTCTGGAGAAGTTCCGCATCTACCGGCAGCAGGGCGACGGCAAGAAGGCCGTGCAGGAGATAGAGAGCCTGGTAGCCGAATACCCCAAGGAACTGCGTTATCAGGTGATGCTGGGCGATGCCTATTTGCAGGACGGCAAGACGGATGCCGCCTACCGGCTCTACCGCAGCGTGCTGGACGAGGAGTCTGACAACGCCCTTGCCATGTATTCCCTTGCCTCCTACTACGAGGAAACAGGGCAGAAAGCCTTGTACGAACAGCAGATTGATTCGCTCCTGCTGAACAGCAAGGTGGACGCAGACACCAAGGTGGGCGTCATGCGCCAGCTCATCATCGAAAGCGAACAGGCGGGTGGAGACAGCATCCGCGTCATCGGCCTTTTCGACCGCATCATGCAGCAAGAGCCCGACGACCCCACCCTGCCCATGCTCTACGCCCAATACCTCTTGTCGAAAGGCATGAACGAAGCCTCCTTCCCCGTCTTGCGGGAGGTACTCAACCTGGATCCCACCAACACGGCCGCACGCATGATTCTGCTGGGCGAGGCCGTCAGGCTGGAGGACTACGGGGAGGTCATCGCCTTGTGCGAGGCGGGTGTGGAGGCCAGTCCCGACCGGCTGGAGTTTTACTTCTACCTGGCCATCGGCTATGTCCAAGCGGAACGCACGGACGAAGCAATTGAAACCTGTCTCAAAGCCCTGAAGCACGTGGGCAAGGACAGCAAGAAGGAAATCGTGTCGGACTTCTATGCCATCATGGGCGATGCCTACCACACCAAGCGGATGAACCGCGAAGCTTATGCGGCCTACGAGTCGGCCCTGGAGTACAATCCCGACAACATCGGTGCGCTCAACAACTATGCCTACTACCTTGCGTTGGAACGCCGCGACCTGGACAAGGCCGAGGACATGAGCTACCGCACTGTGAAGGCCGAACCGGCCAACGCCACCTACCTCGACACCTATGCCTGGATTCTTTTCGAGAAAGGCTACTACGCGGAAGCCCGGCTCTACATCGACGATGCCATGAAGAACGACGGGGGTCAGAGTGCCGATGTGGTGGAACACTGCGGCGACATCTACTACATGACCGGCGAGGTGGAGGAAGCCCTGAAGTACTGGCAGCAGGCACTGGAGATGGGGAGCAAGTCCGAAACCCTGCCCCAAAAGATAAAACAGCAGAAGTACATCAGTGCGCCGCCCTACGGCAGCACTGCCGAATGAATCCCTTTCCTATGAAACGGAATCCCTTTGCCCCCGCCCGCTTGTACATGCTTGGCTGCCTTGTGTTGCTCACGCTCCTCACGGGATGCCGCACTTCCCGCAACACGGCGCGTCACGCGGCGGAAAGCTGCCTGTCATCGAAAGTGAAGCTGACCATCCCGCTGCAGAACTCGGTCTACACCGTGAACGGCACCCTCAAGCTGGTCAGCGGCGAGCGGATGCAGGTGTCTTTCCTGATGCCCGTCATCCGCACGGAAGTGGCACGCATCGACCTCACTCCCACCGAACTGCTCCTGGTGGACCGCATGGGAAGACGCTACACGCACGTCACCCGCAACGAGTTGAAGGGGCTGCTGCCCCGCAAGGCCGACTTCGCCCACCTGGAACAACTGATTTACAAGGCTGCCGCCCCGGGCGGGAAGACCGTCCTCGAAGGAAAGGACCTGGGGCTGAAGAAGCTGGAGCGCGGGCGGCTGGAGCTTTCCGATTTTTCCCGTGAACCCCTCTCGCTTTCGCCCACCAGACTCTCGTCGCGCTACCGCCTCGTACCAATGGAAGAAATCCTGGAACTGCTAATCAACCTGAGTCAATGAAACTGCCCCGCCTGCTTTGCCTCTGGGTGTGCGGTTGCTGGTTGGTGTCGCCGCTCTTTGCCCAGTCAAACAGGCTCATCAAGGAGCTGGAGGAGAAGCGTGGGGCCCTGCAACGCCAGATTGACGAAACCGAAACCTTGCTGGACAGCACCAGGCGCGACGTGGGAAGCCGGCTGAACACTCTGGCTTCGCTGACGGGACAAATCGAAGAGCGTCGCCGCTACATCCGTGCCATCAATGCCGACGTGAACACCATCGGGCAGGAAATCGACCAACTGAACGGGCAGCTCGACAGCCTGCAACGCGACCTGGCCGACCGGCGGGAAGCATACGCCTCGTCCCTGCAATACCTGCAACGCTACCGTTCGATCGAAGAAAAGCTGCTGTTTGTGTTCTCCGCACGCAACCTCGCACAAATCTACCGTCGCATGCGCTATGTGCAGGAATACGCCGCCTACCAGCAGAAGCAGGGCGGGGAAATCTTGCAGAAGCAGGAGGAGACCCGGCAGAAGCAGACCGAACTGTTGCAGGTTAAGGCGGCCAAAGACAGCCTCCTGCAAGAACGGGAAGCCGAACAGCGCAAACTGGAGGAGCAGGAGCGGCAGCAGCGTGCCATCGTGGCCGACCTGCAGAAGCGGCAGCAAAGCCTGCAAAACGAGATAGCCCGCAAGCGGCGGGAGGCCGGACAACTGAACACGCGCATCGACAAGCTGATAGCCGAAGAAATGGCCAGACAGCAGCCGGACCTCAACAGCAGCACTGCCGCCCGGGAGGAAGCGGAGCTTGACAATCGCTTGTCGGACAGTTTTGCGGGCAACCAAGGCAAACTGCCCGTGCCCATCACGGGTTCCTACCTCATCGTCAACCACTACGGCCAGTACACCGTCAAGGGGTTGCGCAACATCAGGCTCGACAACAAAGGCATTGACATCCAGGGGCAGCCGGGTGCACAGGCACGGGCTGTGTTCCGGGGCAAGGTGGCGGCCGTCTTTCAGTTGAACGGACTCTTCAACGTGCTCATCCGTCACGGTTCCTACATCTCAGCCTATTGCAACCTGGTTTCCACCAGTGTCAAGGCGAACGACGAAGTTTCCACGGGGCAGTTGCTTGGTCCGGTATTCTCCGACTCCGCAAAAGACGGACGCACCGTTCTCCACTTCCAGCTCCACAAGGAGAAAGAAAAACTCGATCCCGAACTTTGGTTAGAACGTTGATACTGTGCCGGGTGCGGAGGTGTGGAAACGGTTGTGTTCCGTGCCTGTACCGAGCGTGCTCCACACCTGTATCGAACGTGTTCCGTGCCTGTGTCGAACGTGTTCCGTGCTTGTGTCGAATACGCTCCACACCTGTGTCCACCGTTTCCCGTACCTGTACTTTGTAGACGGCATGCCTTATTTCTTCGCCGTTCCTTACCGTTTTACTCTCATTCTCACTTTTTTGTCGTAGTCTTTGTCCAAGATAGACTGCACTCGGACAATTGAATGCAAGCATTTAATGAGAAAATGTATGCCCTTTCCAATGTTTGTTTCCCTTTGCATCGGCTGAGAGCATCATGGATTTGGTCGGATGGAGGGTCAGCCCTTCTTCGACTTACGGTAATCGCTGGGGGAAAGCCCCATGATCTTGGTAAACAGGCGGGAGAAATAGAACGTATCGTCTATGCCGACTTTGTAGCATATCTGATTGACCTTCATGTCTGTTGTGTCCAGTAGTTGGCAGGCATATTGCACTTTCAGCAGGTTGAAGTAAGCCGATGGGCTGTGTCCCGTCTTCCGGCGGAACAACATGGAGAAGTGAGAGGTCGAGTAGCCGGCATAGTCTGCCAACTCTTGTAGTGTGAGGTGTTTCTCCATATTCTCTTTCATATAATGAATAGCCATATCCACTGCATCTCCTTCGGTTGTTTGGCTATTGGCGTTGCGGAACTGCTGGACATAACGCAGAGATCCGAGAAAATAGTGAAACAGGGAGGATACATAACGTAGGTTTTCATCACTATAGCCCGATTTGAGTGTGGTAAACATCTCGTCGAACAGGGCGATGCGGTCGCTGATGCGTGAATGAAGATCCGGACGGATGTCCATGAGATGCAATGTGCCTTGGACATAATAGGAAGCTATCTCGCCTTTGAAGTGTATCCAATAGATCGTCCATGGGTTTGTATCACCGGCACCATAGGCATGGGGAAGGCCGGCAGGCAGGATGAAGAACTGCCCGGCAGACACACTATGTCGGTGACCGCCCAGCTGATACCAGCCGCAACCGTCGATGCAATAGATGAATACATACTGGTTGATGGCCGTCCGGCGTTCGCGGTGATGGTACCATGCTTTGGGGAAATAGCCGATGTCCGTGATGTGTAGCTTGGACAAGAGTGGGTCGGCTTCCATCATTTCTACGACCAGGCGGGGAAGCACCAGCAGTTGTTCTCCATCGAATCCTTCTTTTCGTTCAATCATAGTATTCTATCATATAGGCTCTGCAAACGTAAGCAATTCGGACGAGAGTGGCAAGAAAAATCATCAGATAGTCCATGCACAACGTAAAACTCTCTATTCCCCGACTGGAAGAAAGGGGCTATCTTTGTCCGCATCAAAATCATTTATCATCTAATGGCATGAAAGGATATAAAAGATTCATCTACTTCATCTGCCTGGTATCGGCCATGGGTGGATTGCTGTTCGGATATGACTGGGTGGTCATCGGCGGGGCAAAGATTTTCTATGAACAGTTCTTCGGCATTGTGGGCAATCCGGCTTCACAAGGGTTGGCCATGAGCATCGCTTTGGTGGGATGCCTCATCGGGGCACTGACGGCGGGTATGTTGGCCGATAAGTTGGGGCGTAAACCACTGCTGTTGCTATCGGCGTTTGTCTTTGTGGTGACGGCCTATGGCACGGGAGCATTCAGCGACTTCACTTGGTTCTTAGTGGCACGGTTTGGCGGAGGCATTGCCATCGGTATCGCTTCGGGTCTTTCGCCCATGTACATTGCTGAAGTGGCACCGGCACAGATTCGTGGGAAGTTGGTGTCGCTCAATCAGCTTACTATTGTCATTGGTATTTTGACGGCACAGGTGGTCAACTGGTCATTGGCGGGCAGCGATCCGGCTTGGAACGTGGAGTGGGCATGGCGATGGATGTTCTGGTCGGCTGCTTTCCCGGCAGGAGCTTTTCTCGTGTTGGCTGCTTTCATTCCGGAGAGTCCTCGTTGGTTGGCGTTGAAGGGTAGGAGAGAGCAAGCCATTACTACCTTGACCCGCATCGGAGGGGCTGACTATGCGCAAAGTGAATTGGCTTCCTTACAAGCCGATGCCCGACAGGCACGGGTCGAAGGCGGATTACGGATACTCTTCAGTCATCCCTACCGCCGGGTGTTGGTGCTGGGCATCGTGGTGGCCATGTTCCAGCAATGGTGTGGCACGAATGTCATCTTCAATTATGCCCAGGAAATCTTCCAGTCGGCAGGTTACGATGTGGACAACACTTTCATTAATATTGTAGTGACGGGTATTGCCAACCTTGTGTTCACTTTCGTGGCCATCTATACCGTGGATCGCTTGGGACGCCGAGCCCTCATGATGATAGGTGCGGGTGGATTGGCCGGCATCTACCTCATCTTGGGCACGTGCTACTATTTCGAGGTGCATGGAATCTTCATGGTGGTACTGGTGGTGGTTGCCATTGCCTGCTACGCCATGTCGTTGGGGCCGGTCACTTGGGTATTGCTTTCCGAAATCTTCCCCAACAAGGTACGCGGCGTAGCCGTGGCTACGGGGACTTTCACCCTGTGGGTGGCCAGTTTCATCCTGACGTACACCTTCCCCTTCCTCAATCAGGCATTGGGCACCTACGGCACGTTCTGGATTTACACCGCCATCTGCGCGGCAGGTTTCATCTTCTTCCTTTTCCGCTTGCCGGAGACCAAAGGAAAATCGCTGGAGCAGTTGGAAAAGGAACTGAC
This sequence comes from uncultured Bacteroides sp., assembly GCA_964413805.1. Lineage (GTDB taxonomy): Bacteria > Bacteroidota > Bacteroidia > Bacteroidales > Bacteroidaceae > Bacteroides. The sequence goes on from CAYPUJ010000003.1 coordinate 24,264, forward strand.
GGGGAAGTAACGAAATGTAGGTTCCCTCATGCCTACATGATGGCATCCACCCTATAAAAACAACGGTCAATCTAACTAAATTCATCATATAGTATGGTAAAAGCTTGGAAAGAAACCATCATCATCCCCACTTACGAGGTGGGCATGCCGGAGAAGGCACCCATGTTCCTGGAAAAACGGGTCTATCAGGGCAGCAGCGGCGTGGTTTATCCGTACCCCGTCATTGAGTCGATATCCGATACTAAAGAGGATAAGGCATACGAGGCGGTCTATCTGGAGAACGAATACATCAAAGTGATGATTCTGCCCGAACTGGGCGGTCGTGTGCAGATGGCCTATGACAAACTGAAGCAACGTCACTTCGTCTACTACAACCACGTTATCAAGCCTGCGCTGGTCGGTCTGGCCGGGCCATGGATATCGGGCGGCATCGAGTTCAACTGGCCGCAACACCATCGCCCCAGCACCTACATGCCGGTGGATTGGCACATCGAGCATCATGCCGATGGCAGTGCCACGGTGTGGGTCAGCGAGATGGAGCGCATGTTTCACCAGAAAGGCATGGCAGGCTTCACCCTGCGTCCCAGACATGCGTATTTAGAGATACGCGGTGTGCTGTACAATCGCACTGAAGTGCCGCAGACCTTCCTGTGGTGGGCCAATCCCGCCGTGGCGGTGAACGATGACTATCAGAGCGTCTTCCCACCTGACATTCACGCCGTGTTCGACCATGGCAAGCGGGCGGTCAGCAGTTTCCCCATTGCCACGGGCACGTACTATAAGATGGACTATTCTGCCGGAGTAGACATTTCGAACTACAAGAACATCAAGGTGCCTACTTCCTACATGGCCGTCAACTCGAAGTACGACTTCGAAGGCGGATACGAGAACGATACCCGTGCCGGGATGCTCCATGTAGCCAATCACCACGTGTCGCCCGGCAAGAAGCAGTGGACCTGGGGCAACGGAGACTTTGGCCGTGCCTGGAACCGCAACCTGACCGATGAAGATGGGCCGTACATTGAACTGATGGCCGGTGTGTACACCGAGAACCAGCCCGACTTCACTTGGCTGATGCCCTACGAGGAGAAGAGTTTCACGCAGTACTTCCTGCCCTACCGCGAACTGGGGATCGTGAAAAATGCCACGAAAGACCTGTTGCTGAACATCGAGCCGGCTGGAGAAGGCAGTGTGCGCTTCAAGGTCTTCGCCACGTCCCTACAGACGGTAGGCATCTCCTTGTATTCGGACGACGGGCAGGTCTACTGGCAACGGGAAGTGACCATCAGCCCGGAGACCCTGCTGGACGAAACCGTCGACGTGCAGGGTACACCGATGGATCGCCTGAATTTCATTCTTACGAAAGAAGGGCGTGAAGTGCTGACCTGGCATGCCGAGCCTGATGAGGTGACACCCCTGCCCGATGCAGCCGAAGCTGTTCTGCTGCCCGAGGAAATCAAGACTACCGAGCAACTCTACTTCACTGGCCTGCACTTGGAACAATATCGCCACGCCACGTACAATCCGGTGGACTACTACGAAGAGGCTCTCCGACGCGACCCCATGGATGTGCGCAACAACAATATTCTAGGCTTGTGGTACCTGCGTCGCGGGCGTTTCAACCGGGCCGAAGGCTACCTGTGCACCGCCGTGAAGGTACTGATGAAGCACAATCCCAATCCCTACGATGGCGAACCCCCCTACAACCTGGGGCTTGCGCTGAAGTATCAAGGCCGTTGGGATGAGGCTTATAGATGGTTCTACAAGTCCACGTGGAATGCCGCTTGGCAAGATGCTGGCTATTTCGCCTGTGCCCAGATTTCTACCCGGCAAGGTCGCCTGGACGATGCTCTCTACGAGGTGGAACAGGCCCTGATTCACAACTGGCACAACCACAGGGCTCGTGCACTGAAAGCAACCCTGCTCAATCGTCAAGGCCGGATGGAAGAAGCCCTGCGGTGGATAGGCGAGTCGTTGGGGATGGATGCCTTCAACTTCGGTTGCCTCTGCGAGAAATATTGGATAGATCACGACCAGACCGAACTGGTGGAACGTATGCGCGACAGTGCCCACAACTACGATGAGATAGCCCTCGACTACTGTGCGGCCGGTTGCTGGGACGAAGCCATTGCTTTATGGGGTGTGGCTGTAGAGCGTGAGGCTGTTACTCCCATGACCTACTATTACTTAGGCTGGTGCCTGACGCAGGCCGGGAAGGAGGAAGACGCTGCCTTAGCCTTTCGTCGTGCCGTTGCCGCTTGTCCCGACTATTGTTTTCCCAACCGGTTGGAAGCCATTCTGGCTCTGCGCTGTGCCACGCAGCACAACCCAGAAGACCCCCGTGCTCCTTACTATCTGGGTAATCTGTACTACGACAAACGTCAGTACGACCTGGCTCGCGAAGCATGGCATACGTCCGCTGAGAAAGACGCTACGTATCCCCTTGTTTGGCGCAACTTGGCTCTGGTCCATCTCAATAAGTTGCAGGACGAACCGCATGCTGTGGAATATATGGAGAAAGCTTTCCACCTCAATCCCACCGATGCACGTATCTTGATGGAGTTGGATCAGCTTTATAAACGCCTGCATTATCCTCATGCCGAGCGGTTGGCTTTCCTGCGTCAGTATCCGGAACTAATCAAGCGACGTGATGACCTATTGCTGGAAGAAGCTACGTTGCTTAACCTGACCGGTGCCTACCGCGAAGCCATGCAGCTTATCGATGCACATCACTTCCATCCTTGGGAGGGAGGTGAAGGCAAAGTATCCGGGCAGTATCAGTTCTCCCGTGTCGAGTTGGCTAAAGAGGCTCTGGACGATGGGCATCCTGCTGAAGCCTACGCCCTGTTGAAGCAATGCCTCGTCTATCCGCATCACTTGGGTGAAGGCAAGCTGTATGGTGCCCAGGAGAATGACTTTTATTACCTGATGGGTTGTGCTTGCGAGGCGATGGGTAAACAGGACAAGGCTATTGAATGCTGGCAGAAAGCAACCGTAGGACCTACGGAACCGGCCGCTGCCCTTTACTATAATGATGCCAAGCCCGACAAGATCTTCTATCAGGGTCTGGCACTACGCAAACTGGGACGCGAGGAGGAAGCCCGCAGACGCTTCCACAAGCTCATCTCCTACGGCGAGAAGCATTTGTTCGACCAAGTACGCATGGACTATTTTGCTGTCTCTCTGCCCGACTTGCTCATTTGGGACGATAGTCTCGACACTCGCAATGTGGTACATTGCAAGTACATGATGGCGTTGGGGCATTTCGGATTGGGCGATGAGGCCAAAGGGTGGCAATTGCTGGATGAAGCTTGGAGGATGGATAGTAACCATCTGGGTATTTATAGCACCTATACATTGATTCACATAGAAACACTACAACCATGAGAAAACAACGAATCTTATGCAGTCTTCTGGCTGCTTTGAGCCTGATGTGTCAGGCACAAGTGATGGATCTGGCAGGCCGATGGCGTTTCGCTATCGACCGTGAGGACAAGGGAGTGGCCGAACAATGGTATCTTCGTGAATTGGAAGACGAAGTAACCCTCCCCGGTTCCATGTTGACCAATGGCAAGGGCGACCCCGTGGGTCTACAGACCCCTTGGGTGGGGAGCATGAACGATAGTACGTTCTTCAAGGCAGCCCATTATGCTTCTTATCGTGAGGCTGATAATTTCAAGGTTCCCTTTTGGTTGCAACCCGCCCTATATTATGCAGGTGTGGCTTGGTATCAGCGTGATGTTGACATTCCGAGAGAGTGGCAGGGCCAATCCATGCACTTGGTCATGGAACGCTGCCACTGGGCAAGCCGGGTGTGGGTTGATGGGCAAGAGATAGGCACACAGGATGCCTTGAGTGCTCCTCATATCTATGATTTGACTTCCTATCTGACTCCTGGCAAGCATACTCTCAGCATCCGGGTGGACAATGCGATCCGGGACATCGATCCCGGTGAGAACTCCCACTCCATATCAGACCATACGCAGGGTAATTGGAATGGGATAGTGGGAGATATTGTCTTGAAAGTTCAGGGAAGCGTCTATTATCGCCAAGTGGATGTCTATCCACAAGTCGACAAAGGCGTGACCTTGGTGAAAGCTCATATTTGTAATATAAAGGATAAACGCCAATGGATACAAGCGGCTTTTCGTATAGGTGATGGCTTTCCCGTGCAGAAAAGGATTCAGATAGAGCCGGGTGATAACTATGTGAAGGTCGTGCTCCCCCTGCCTGCCGATGTGAAGTTGTGGGATGAGTTCCATCCTCATCTTTATCAGTTGAAATGCACCCTCATGCGGGATAAAGAGACCATAGATGAGCATCAAGTCACTTTCGGATGCCGCACCTGGAGTGTGGAAGAAGGTGAACTCCTGCTGAACGGACATCCGGTCTATATGCGCGGGACGCTTCATTGTGCTGCCTTCCCACTGACAGGCTATCCAGCCACGGATAAGGAAGAATGGATGCGTGAGTTTCGCATTTGCAAGCAATATGGCATTAATCATATCCGTTTCCACTCTTGGTGTCCTCCCGAAGCGGCATTCGAAGCTGCCGATGAGTTGGGGATGTACTTGATGATTGAATGCTCTTCTTGGGCCAACCAGTCTACTACGATTGGCGACAGTGGACCGCTGGATGAGTTTATCCATCAAGAGGCTGAACATATCGTGAACGCATTCGGTAATCATCCATCGTTCTGCATGATGGCCTACGGCAATGAACCTGCCGGAAAGCATCACAAAGAGTATTTGACGAACTTTGTCAACTATTGGAAGGAGCGCGACTCCCGTCGCTTGTATACCAGTGCTGCCGGATGGCCTAATCTGCCTGCCAATGATTTCCTCAGCGACTCTAATCCGCGTATCCAGCAATGGGGCACCGGACTGAAAAGTATCATCAATGCAAAAGAACCTTCTACGGCCTACGATTGGCGTGACTATACCGGACAGTTCAGCCAGCCCATCATCAGTCATGAGATAGGTCAATGGTGCGTTTATCCCAATTTCAAGGAGATGAAGAAGTATACAGGTGCCTACAAGCCGCGTAACTTTGAGATCTTCCAAGCCACGCTCGAAGCTAATGGTATGGGACAGCTGGCTGATGACTTCTTGTATGCTTCCGGACGGTTGCAGACTCTCTGCTACAAGGCGGATATCGAAGCCGCCTTGCGCACTCCTCGCTTTGGAGGTTTCCAACTGCTGGGTTTGAACGATTTCCCCGGACAAGGCACGGCACTTGTCGGTACACTCGATGTTTTCTGGGAAGAAAAAGGCTATGTCACTCCGGAAGAATATAGTCGTTTTTGCAGTCCTTTGGTGCCGTTGGCACGCATCCCACACTTGGTGATGGACAATGACAAACCTTTCGATGCTACCGTAGAAGTGGCCAATTACTATCAGCCTATCCGGTATCCTAAAGCCGATTGGACTATCCGTGATGCACATGGAAAGACGTTGGCACAAGGGACTTTTGACGTGCCTCAACTGGAACTGGGCAATGGCTTGCCATTAGGCTCTGTCCATTTCGATACAAGCCTCATTCGGGAAGCTTCCCAACTGAAATTGGTAGTCAACGTTGAAGGCTATTCCAACGATTGGGACTTCTGGGTATATCCTGCTCGGAAACAGGAATTGACCGGTGACGTCTTGCTGACCGATACGTTGGATCAATATGCTATGAACTGTTTGCAGGCTGGCGGACGAGTCCTGCTTTCCATCCGCAAGGGACACTTGAGACCCGACATGGGAGGCGATGTGTCGATAGGTTTCAGCAGCATCTTCTGGAATACTTCATGGACCAACGGACAAGCACCCCATACGTTAGGCATTTTGTGCAATCCCGAGCATCCGGCGTTGAGCGACTTTCCAACCGAGTCTTACAGTAATTATCAGTGGTGGGATGCCATGCACTATGGTAGTGCCATTCATTTGGGAAAGTTGGACAGGCCTGTTCAGCCCCTAGTGAGAGTCATAGACGATTGGTTCACTAATCGCCCGCTGGCTTTGCTTTTCGAGGTGCAGGTGGGCAAGGGCAAGTTGCTGGTGTCGGGTATCGATTTCCATCAGGAGATGGAGTATCGTCCAGCGGCCCGTCAGTTGCTACACAGCTTGCAACGTTATATGTTGAGCGATGCCTTTGAACCATCTGTTGTTTTAACGTCGGAAGTATTGCGCGATATGATAAAGTAAAGTACAGCGAATTAGGATAGAAAATTATAGTAGAAATGTAGATTCAATATAGAAAGAAGTGCAATCCCGGTTCAAGTTGGCATTTTCCCGGTTTCAGTTGGTAATCGCCAAAATCATCAAGACCTCATAAAGCACTAACTTTCAATCATGTTTCCGTGATTTACTCTCATTCTCACTTTTTTGTCGTATCTTTGCCGTGAACGATACTAAAAAACGACGTTATCATGAAGAAATTTACTTGCGTGCAAGACATCGGTGACCTGAAGTCTGCACTGAACGAAGCATTCGAAATCAAAAAAGACCGTTTCAAATACGTGGAACTGGGTCGGAACAAGACGCTGATGATGATTTTCTTCAACTCCAGCCTGCGCACCCGTCTCAGCACCCAGAAGGCCGCACTCAACCTGGGCATGAACGTCATCGTGCTCGACATCAACCAGGGAGCATGGAAGCTGGAGACCGAACGCGGCGTGGTGATGGACGGTGACAAACCCGAACACCTGCTGGAGGCCATCCCCGTGATGGGGTGCTACTGCGACATCATCGGCGTGCGTTCGTTTGCCCGGTTTGAGAACCGCGACTACGACTACAACGAGGTCATCCTCGACCAGTTCATCAAGTATTCGGGGCGTCCCGTGTTCTCTATGGAGGCCGCCACGCGCCACCCGCTGCAGAGCTTTGCCGACCTCATTACCATTGAAGAGTACAAGAAGACTGCCCGCCCCAAGGTGGTCATGACCTGGGCTCCTCATCCGCGTCCCCTGCCGCAGGCCGTGCCAAACTCCTTTGCCGAGTGGATGAACGCCACGGATTACGATTTCGTCATCACCCATCCCGAAGGCTACGAACTGGATCCGAAGTTCGTGGGACGCGCCCGCGTAGAGTACGACCAGATGAAGGCTTTCGAAGGAGCCGACTTTGTCTATGCTAAGAACTGGGCCGCCTACACGGGAGAGAACTACGGCCAGATTCTGAGCAAGGATCGCACCTGGACGGTGAGCGACCGCCAGATGGCCGTGACCAACAATGCTTATTTCATGCACTGCCTGCCCGTGCGCCGCAACATGATTGTGACGGACGATGTGATAGAAAGCCCGCAAAGCATCGTCATCCCCGAAGCTGCCAACCGCGAGATTTCGGCTACGGTGGTGCTGAAGCGTATGCTGTGCGATTGAGACTCTCCGGGGCAATAATCAACAAATGAAACGCCGCACAAAACTGATTCTGTGCGGCGTTCTGTTTATGTCCTGTGGTTTTGCGCTATTGTTCGGTCTCTTTGTCAGCCGCTTGCCAGCCCTGGAAGCCGGTGGACAGTTCGAACACTTTGTAGCCCTTCTTGCTGAGGATGGTTGCCGCCCGTTTGCTGCGCTTTCCGCTGCGGCAGTAAAGTGCCACGGGATGTTCCTTCTGCAGGAGCGAATCGGCCACTTCGGCAAAGTCTTTTTCGTTCAGCACGTTGATGTTGATGCTGCCCGGGATGTGCCCCTCGGAGTATTCGGCCACGGTGCGCACGTCGAGGCGTTGCACAGCCGGGTCGGCAATGAGTGTGGCAAATTCGTCTGCGGAGAGGCTCTTGAAGTTTCCGCCCTCTTCCCGGCAGGCAAACAGCCCCGCCAGGCATAAGCCAAAGATGGCAATCGTCGTTTTCATTTTTTCGTTTTGTCAGTTTTTCCGGTTGTACAGGATTTCCCGTGTTTCCATGCCTGCGCTCGTGTTGATTTGCAGCACCACGTTGATTCGTTCCACTTCCTCGTCCAGGTAGGGCCAGGTGGGGATGGAGAGGTAGGCCCGCTTGCTGTAGTCCTGCACTTCCGAGGATGCCGCGTGATAGAGGGTGAGGTGGACGGTGCGCAATGTCCCGTCGGTGAGTACGGAGTCCTCCACGAAGTGAAAGGAATGGGTGCCCTGCTGCTTCACCAGCAACACTAAGTTGACATAGCCGTAGCCCGGCCAGCTGCTCACCACCTCACGGCAGACATCGGTGCGCACGCCTTCCTCGAAGTAGTCGGCCGTGACGGGCACCGGAGCTACAACGCTCGATACGGAATAGAGCCGTGCGCCTTCAATGCCGTTGTCGGTGTAACATTCGTAATTGCTTACGATGCGGTAGGCCGTGTCGGCTTTGGCAGAAGATGAGGTTTGGTCGTCCAGCACGGGCAGGGCGGTGCCTTCGTCGGTCACGACGGAGAGGAATGTCCCGTCGTCGCCTGTCAGGGCCGTGAGGTAGGACAGGCTGACGGAGGGATACTGGTAATCGTCGCTGCAGGCCGTCCAGCAACAGAGGCAGCCCGGCAGGAGGAGGATGTAGGCAAGTAGTCGGTACACGGGAAGCGGTGTTTTTTGTGGGTTGTTGTTATTTGGTATGGGTCAATGGCTTGCGGCCTTCACGGCCTGCAAATGGTTTGTCAGCGGATTGGCATACATCAGCCAGAGCTTTTCGCGGAGGAAAGATTCATCCTTTTGCGGCAAGGTGATGCGTGCCAGCTGCCCTTCGATGTACTGCTCGAAGCGGCTGCGGTCTGCCTCGGTGTAGTATGCGGCAAAGTCGGGGGAGCCGGTGAGCAGGTCGTGTGCCACGTAGTTGTTGGGGTAGAGCCGGTAGTTGGCATGGATGCCCCGGTCCACAAGGGCTGCAATGGAGGCAAACAGGTTCGCCTTGGGCTGTGTGCGGTCCATTGTGCGCAAGGTTTCGTTGATGCAGGGAGCCACCTGGAAGTGTACGCGCCCTTTGTAGCCCATCAGTCCGGTCTCCATGTTGACAAGGTCGTCGGCCGTGGTCTTCTTGTAGTCCGGCACGTCACGTTTCAATTGGAATTCCTTTGCCTTGAGGAAGTCGCAAGGGTCGTATTCGTAGGAGATGGACAGGGGCACGATGTTCAGTTCGCAAAGGCGGTCGATTATGTCTCCCTCGCCGCCCATGGCCATCATTTTCAGTACGCTTTCCTGAGTGCGGTCGTCGGAGTCCTTGGCACGTCCCTCGCGCTGGGCAATCCAGATGGACTGGTGCTTCTGTGCGATGGTGTAGTGCATGTAGCGTGACATACGGGCGGAGGCTTCCAGCATCTGCCGCATGGTGAGGCCGCGCTGCACGATGAACGACTTGTTGACGCGCACCAGCTTCTTGATCCAGGGGTAAATCAGCAGGTTGTCGCCGATGGCTATCTCCACTGTGTTCATGCCCTGATCCACCAGCATTATCGAGAGAAAGCCGGAGTCGAGGATGATGTCGCGGTGGTTGGACACGTAGGTGTAGGGCCGCTGCTTGTCGGGCACGGCGGTGTGGTTCAGGGTTACACCGTCGGTCAGCCGCCGGATCATGTCGCGCAACACGCCGTAGCAACAATTCATCTGAAACTCTTCCTTGGTTCTGCCGGCACGGATGATGGCGGCTATTTCTTCGAAGGGCATTCCGGGCATCATCGCGCAGGCCGCCTTCCGGAAACCGGGGTCGGCAATCAGTTCTTCGTAAATCTGAGGCAGTTCTTCGTCGTAATAGGGACGGATGTCGTCAAATTCTGTATTCATAGGCATTAGGGGATATGAGGTGTTGGTTCGAATGCGTCTTCTATGATGTCGGTCATCACGTCCTGCATGGTCATGCCTGCGGCACGCACCTGCTGGGGAATGAAGCTGGCGGCGGTCATGCCCGGCGTGGTGTTCACCTCCAGCAGGTTGATTTTATCGCCTTCGGTCACGATGTAGTCCACGCGGATAATGCCTTTCGCTCCCACGAGGTCGTAGATGGCAGATGTGAGCCGTTGCACGCGGTCGGTCAGTTCGGGCGATATGCGGGCCGGGGTGATTTCGTCCGATGCACCGCAATACTTGGCATCGTAGTCGAAGTAATCGTGATGGGAAACCACCTCGCTGATGGGCAGTACCACACTCTTCCGTTTCGTCTTGTAGCAGCCGCAGGTCAGTTCGGTTCCTTGCATGAAGGCTTCCGCCACTACCTCGTCCGACTCACCAAAGGCCTTTTCGAGGGCAGGCCGGAACTGGTCGGCTGTCTTCACCTTGGTGATGCCGAAGCTGGATCCGCCCAGGTTGGGCTTGACAAAGCAGGGCAGCCCCACCTTTTCCAGCACGGCGGCGGTCTCCACCGGACAACCACGGCGCAGCAGCACCGACTCGGCTATGCGCACCCCGAAGGCACGGAGGAACTGGTTGCAGGCGAATTTGTTGTAGGTGAGCGAAGCCGCCAGTACCCCGCAGCAGGAGTAGGGCAGTCCCAGCATGTCGAAATAGCCTTGCAGGCGTCCGTCCTCACCCGGTGTGCCGTGTATGGTGATGTAAGCGAAGTCGGGAACCAGCCGTCCGCCGTTTGCCGTCGGGCAGCCAAAGTCGTTGCGGTCCACGACAGCCCGGCTGCCGTCCGGCAACTCGGCCTGCCAGTCTGTGCCGTGCATTGTCACGAGGTAGGGGATGTATTTTTCCTCATCCAGGAAGGAACGGATGCCCGCTGCGCTGCGCAGGGACACTTCATATTCGGAGGTGTCTCCTCCGCACACAATGGCAATGATGCGTTTGTTTGTTTCCATTGTCTCTCTTGCTTTTTGTTTATTCAATGTCTCGGTTGCTTATGTAAGTCCGCCACCGGTCTATCAGGTGTGCCATGTCGTCGGGCAGCGGGGAGGTGAAGTACAGTTCCTCTCCCGTCACGGGATGGGTAAAGCCTAGCGTCATGGCGTGGAGTGCCTGGCGCGGGCAGGCGGCGAAACAGTTGTTCACGAATTGCTTGTACTTGGCGAAGCGTGTGCCGCGCAGGATTTCGTGGCCTCCGTAGCGTTCGTCGTTGAAGAGCACGTGCCCGATGTGCTTCATGTGTACGCGGATCTGGTGGGTACGTCCTGTTTCGAGCACGCACTCCACCAGGGTGACGTAGCCCAGTCGTTCCAGCACGCGGTAATGGGTCACCGCATACCGGCCCTGTCCTTCGGGCAGGACGGTCATCTGCATCCGGTCCTTGGGGTTGCGGCCGATGTTTCCCTCGATGGTGCCTTCGTCCTGCTCTACGTTGCCCCATACCAAAGCCCGGTAGCGCCGTTTGGTGGTCTTGTGGAAGAACTGATTGCCCAAGTGGGTCTTGGCAGCGGGGGTCTTGGCCACGACCAGCAGTCCGGAAGTGTCTTTGTCGATGCGGTGTACCAGTCCCACGTGAGGGTCGTTGGCATCGTAGCCGGGCACGTCCTTCATGTGCCAGGCCAGTGCGTTGACCAGCGTGCCGTGGTAATTGCCGTGACCGGGGTGCACCACCAGTCCGGCGGGCTTGTTCACCACCAGCAGGTAAGGGTCTTCGTACACGATGTCGAGGGGAATGTCTTCGGGGATGATTTCGTTCTCGTAGCGGGGTCTGTCCATCACCAGTGTGATGACGTCCGATGGCTTCACTTTGTAGCTGCTCTTCACGGGGTGTCCGTTGGCCATGACACAACCCGCATCGGCGGCTTTCTGTATGCGGTTGCGTGAAGCGTTGGTCAGGCGGTCGAAAAGATATTTGTCCACCCGCATCATTTCCTGCCCGCGATCCACCACCACGCGGAAGTGTTCGTACAGGCACGCTTCGTCCGCGCACGGCTCGATGTCGTCCAGGTCGTCGGGTTCCGGCTCATAAGTTTCGGGCAGGCCGACGGGGTTGTCTATCGTTTCATTCTTTTCCATGGGTAGCATCAAAACCAGGACTCTTCTTCTGCATCATTTTGCTGCGACCGTCGGGGTATTGCATCGGACTTCGCGACGGACTGGCTGTCCACGGCCAGCGAGTCTTTTCCGTAGCGGGGCAATTCGCCCGAACCGTCGCCCACCACCAGCACCAGTGCCGCACCGGTGGGCACTTCTTCGCCCTGCTCCAGCAGGCGGCCGTCGTACTTCACGCCATACACCCAGTCCAACTCGCCGCGCACCGTGTCGATGGCAGCCAGCTTGAACCCTGCTGCCAGCAACCGCGCTTCGGCCTGCCGCAGCGAACTGTTGTCTGCCACGTCGGGTACACTTTTCGGGGGAATGCTGTACGTGTTGATAGTGAGGTAGACAATGCGCCCTTCCTTCACTTTCTGTCCGGCGGAGGGGTGGTTGTCGAGTACGCTGCCGGGTGTAAGGTCTTTGCGGTAGGTGGAGTCGGACACCATGCACACCAGCCCCCGGCCGGCAAACACGGCTTCGGCTTCGCGCACGCTCATGCCCTTTACATCGGGCACTACCACTGCCTCGCCATGATGCGTGTAAATGTCCAGCCAGCGCATCAGGCCGAAGAAGAAGCCGCATATTACTACCCCCATCGCCACAATGTTGAACCAAAAGAGCCTGTTGCGACGAAACGAAAAAAACTCCTTTATCGTCATAGTTGCTATTCTCTATATATTTTACGGGCAAAGATACAACTTTCGACGTATAGTAGGTGCTGCTCAGTCTATTTTTCTGTTTTTCTGTGACTGGCCCGGCTCCTTGGCATCCTGATTCCTGATTCCTAATTCCTAATAAAAGGAGTCCGCAGATTGCCGGCAGCCGGTGTCGGACATATCGGGCATGTCCCCCGGCCGACGTGCAGGGTACAGCAAGCTGCGTCCCTGCACGTGGCAATATGCGGACTCTATAAATAAGGTAAAGGAATTACTCCGTCTTCAGCTTCAGCTTCGCTTTCTTCAGTCCGTCGGCTGTGACGGTCAGCTTCACTTCGCCCGGTGCTTGTCTGGCGCGGAGGATGACGGTGGCCACGCCGCTGTGCAGGCTGCGGGTGTTGCCCACCGTCAGTTCGTCGCTGGAGAGGTTGCCGTTGATGACTCCCACAATCTCCGCAGGGCCTTCCACTTCGAAGGTAAGCAACTGGTTGGCACCGTGCACCCGCCGTCCTTTCTTGTCCACGGCCACCACACGCACGTGTTGCAGGTCCATGCCGTCGGCTTTCCAGTGCGGGTTGTCGGCTTCTGCCGTCAGTGCCACGGGATCGGTAGTGGTCTCGATGCGGTGGCGTGCCACGGGCTTGCCGCCGTTCAATGCCACGGCTTCGATGTAGCCCGGTTCGTAGCGGATGCCTTCCCACTCAATGCGGTCGCGTTTCCTGGGGTCGGTCTTGTCGTTTGCCTGCTTGCCTACGCTCTTGCCGTTGACAAAGATTTCCACCTCGTCGGCGTTCGTGTAGGTGTAGAGCATCAGCGTGCTGCCCGGCTTGCGGTTCCAGTGCTCGGACATCGACTTGGTGCCCACCTTCACATCGTTCCACACGGTGTTGTCGTCGCTGTCCACAATGCCGATGTGTACGGTGGGTTCATCGGGCAGGAACATGCTCTTCAGCAGGTAGGCAATGGGTTTCGGCTCCAGGGCTATGTCGAAGGCTCCTTGTGTCCAGCCCTTTGCCGGCCAGCCCATCGACTCGCCCAGATAGTCGATCATGCCCCAATAGGCCAGTCCCACCACGCGGTCCCGGTTCATCTCGTAGAAGTTGGTCCCCATCATGGCCGTGTTGGCTTCGCTTTGGTAGAAAATGAGGTGCGGATAGCGGCGGCTGTCACCGGGGAAGTACATGTAGCGGTAGTTGTAAGATGCGATGTCGGTTTCCAGCACCAGCGGAGCGGGCAGCGAATCGGTCTTGAGGTTGCGTCCGCGCGGGTGCATGGCCACGGTGACGGGGCGCGTGTTGTCGTAACGTTGCAGCAGCAGCTTCTGCAGGCGGTAGGGGGTCACGCCCCAGTCGGCATAGGGCAGGTCCCAGTAGGTTTGCAGTTCGTTGCCCAGGCTCCACATCACCACGCAGGGGTGGTTGCGGTCGCGGCGGATGAACTCGGGCACGTTCTCTTGCCACAGGTCCACCCACTCGCGGCGTCCGCCTGCAAACTTGGTGAGCCATTTGTCATACAGTTCGTCCACGACCAGAATGCCGTATTCGTCGCAAAGGTCGAGGAACGACTTGCTGTAGGGGTTGTGCGAGGTGCGAATGTGGTTGAAGCCAAACTCCTTGAGCAGCTTGATGCGCTTCTCCATGGCACGCGGGTAGGCAGCCGCACCCAGGGCACCCAGTGAGTGGTGATTGGCATTGCCTTTGAGCAACACCTTCTTGCCGTTGAGCTTGAGGCCGAACTCCGGGGAGTACTCGATGGAGCGGATGCCGAAACGTTCGCTCACGCTGTCGGCCACGCTGCCGTCGGGATGGTAAAGGGTGAGGGTGGCGCGGTAGAGGTGGGGCGTCTCGCAACTCCACAGGCGGGGCGACTCCAGCACGAGGCTGTCCACGAGATACTCGTTGATTTTCTGCGCGCGGTTGTAGGGGACTTCCTTGGTCACGTCGGCCACCACGTTGCCGTCGGCATCGGTCACCTGCGTGCGCACGCGCAGGTTTTCCACGCGCAGGTAGCAGGCCATTTCCGCCTGAATCTCCACCACGGCCTTGTCTTCGGCCACTACGGGGGTGGTGATGTAGAGCGGGTGCCGGGTGAAGTACTGCCGTGCGTCGGTCACCACCAGGTGCACATCGCGGTAAAGCCCTCCGCCGGTGTACCAGCGGGAGTTTTCAGGCTGCCGGGTGTCGGCCTTCACGGCAATCACGTTGGGTTGTCCGTAGTTCAGCTTGTGGGAGATGTCCACGCCGAATCCCAGGTATCCGTAGTCTGTGCCTCCGATGCGTTCGCCGTTGAGGTAGACATCGCCCACCAGCATGATGCCTTCAAAGTCCAGGAGCACGCGCCTGTCTTTCCAGGCAGGGTCGGGCGTGAGTGTCTTCCGGTACCAGCCGATGCCCATCTCCTTGAAGCCGCGCGGGCTGAGGCGGCTCTTCACGTTGCTTGCCATGTCGCTGTTGTCGGCCTGTTCGTCGGGAGCGGGTGGCACCCAAGGCTGGCTGATCTGGAAGTCGTGCGGCACGTCGATGGTCTGCCAGTCCGAGTCGTCCAGCGTGGGAGAGGCAGCGTCGGGCAAGTCGCCGGCATGGAAACGCCAGCCGAAATTCAAACTTTGTACAATGCGCGAGGCATCCTGTGCCACCGCGACGGACAGCAGAAAGGTTGCTGCACAGAGAAGGGAAAGGAATCTTTTCATTTCTTATAAGAGTTAATGGTTATTTTTCATGTCAGTGGTTAATAAAGCGTTTTTTAAGTTTGCCTTGGAAACCCTTCAGAGCATTGAAATGCAACGTACAGACCGGGCGTACCGTTGATTCCCGGAAAACAGACTTATTCCTGAATACAACCCTCTGCACGCTGTGTCCGGCAAAGGTACGATAAAAAATGAGATATGCTCCATTCCCGCAAGGCAAAACGTGGTTGCGTCACTCAAAGTTATTCAAAAAGTTGTTTAAAACAGTTTCGTGAAAGCGGCGGGCATAAGAAAACCGGATGAATCGGTTTCATCCGGTAAGAATATATGATAAGTGACGAGCGTTTTGCCGGGGCATCCAGCCTGTTGTATCGCTCATCACTTGTACGCTGAATGCCCCGGTGTGCGTCATGCGTCGATGTCGGCATACGTGGCGTGCTTCTCGATGAAGTCACGGCGCGGTCCCACGTCTTCGCCCATGAGCATGGAGAAGATGTAGTCGGCTTCGGCGGCATTTTCGATGTGTACTTGTTTCAGCCGGCGGTTTTCGGGATTCATGGTTGTTTCCCACAGCTGTTCCGGGTTCATTTCTCCCAGACCTTTGTAGCGTTGGATGTGGACGGCACTTTCCGTGCCTTCGCCGTAGGTGTCGATGAACTCCTGCCGTTGCTGTTCGTTCCAGCAGTATTGTTTGTTCTTCCCTTTGGTGCAGAGGTAGAGAGGCGGTGTGGCGATGTAGAGATAGCCTTCGCGGATGACCTGCGGGAAGTAGCGGAAGAACAGCGTCATGATGAGTGTGTCGATGTGTGCGCCGTCCACGTCGGCATCGGTCATAATGATGACCTTCTTGTAGCGCAACTTCTCGATGTTGGCTTCCTTGCTGTCTTCGCCGTTCACGCCGAACCGGATGCCCAGTGCCTGTATGATGTTGTTCACTTCGTCGCTCTCGAATGCCTTGTGCCACATGGACTTTTCCACGTTCAGGATTTTGCCGCGCAAGGGCAGGATGGCCTGGAACTCACGTGCGCGTCCCTGCTTGGCCGAGCCTCCGGCCGAGTCTCCCTCCACCAGGAAAAGCTCGCATTCTTCGGGGTCCCTGCTGGAGCAGTCTGCCAGTTTGCCGGGCAGTCCGCCCCCGCTCATGGGCGATTTGCGCTGCACCGATTCGCGTGCTTTGCGGGCGGCCACACGTGCCTGTGCCGCCAGGATGACCTTGTCCACAATGAGCTTGGCCTCTTTGGGGTGTTCCTCCAGGTAGTAGGACAGGGCTTCGCCCACGGCCTGGTCCACGGCACCCATCACTTCGTTGTTGCCCAGTTTGGTCTTGGTCTGTCCTTCGAACTGCGGCTCGGCCACTTTGATGGAGATGACGGCTGTCAGCCCTTCGCGGAAGTCATCGCCTGCTATTTCCACTTTGGTTTTCTCCAGCATCTTGTTGTCTTCGGCATACTTCTTCAGTGTGCGTGTCAGGGCACGCCGGAAGCCGGCCAGGTGCGTGCCGCCTTCAATGGTGTTGATGTTGTTGACGTAGGAATGGACGTTTTCCGCATAGGAGGTGTTGTACAGGATGGCCACTTCCACGGGTGTCCCCTGTTTCTCGGTGTTGATGTAGATGACGTCGTTGATCAGGTGCTCGCGTGAAGAGTCGATGTAGCGCACAAACTCTTTCAGTCCTTCTTCCGAGTAGAACACCTCCCGTCTGGGGTTCCCTTCGGCATCCTTTTCGCGCAGGTCGGTCAGGGTGATGCGGATGCCGGCGTTCAGGTAGGCCAGTTCGCGCATACGGGTTGCAAGGATGTCGTAGTTGTACACCGTTTCGGTGAAGATGCTGCCGTCCGGCCAGAACTGTTGGCGCGTGCCCGTGAGGTCGGTCTCGCCCACCGTCCTGACGGCGTAGAGCGGATGCCCGCATTCATATTCCTGTTGGTAGATGTGCCCGTTGCGGAACACCTGCGTAATCATGTGCGTGGAGAGGGCATTGACGCACGACACACCCACACCGTGCAGACCTCCCGACACCTTGTAGGAACCTTTGTCGAACTTTCCCCCGGCGTGCAGCACAGTCATGACGACTTCCAGTGCCGATTTCTTTTCCTTTTCGTGCATGTCCACAGGGATGCCCCGTCCGTTGTCCTGCACGGTGATGGAATTGTCTTCGTTTATGGTTACTTCGATGTGATCGCAAAAGCCGGCGAGTGCCTCGTCGATGGAGTTGTCCACTACTTCGTACACCAGGTGGTGAAGTCCTTTGATACTGATGTCTCCAATGTACATGGCCGGGCGTTTGCGCACGGCTTCCAGTCCTTCCAGCACTTGGATGTTACTGGCGGAATAGTTGTTCTCGCCGTTCAGTTTTTCTTCTTTTGTCATAACAGAGTGTCTTCTTGTAAAAACCGAGCAAAAGTAGTGAAAATCTTTGGAATAAGCAAGACGGGCGGAACAGAAAACGGGAAAACTGGCCAGAGTAGGAGCAGGCCACGGTGGCTGTTGGCGTATCGTTGCAGACCCATAACAAGGCTGAACCGGAGGAATCTTATTCGTATGAATAACTTGTTCTTTTCACCTGGCCTGTTCCATTACATCTTGAGCAAGACTTGTGTGTATGCGGATATACTCTTTGTTTGCATATTGGGCAATACTCCTTTACCCTCACACCGCCATAATAAGGTGTCGAGGTATATCCCTGCTGATAGCCGGTGCCGTGGTGCGGGTGTACACCCACACAGGTACGGAACACGCTCCACACAGGTACGGAATAAAAGGGATGCACTATATTGACAATCAATTAATTGCATTGGTGGCTACCAAGGGAGTGCCAAGACGGCTACCGAGGTCAAATGAGCCCGTTTTCGTACTTCATTAACGGAATCCGTCGTTCCCTTATATTGATTGTCTACCGAGCTTCGTGTCAGTTTCCCGTGCCCCACACCCAATCCCTTAGATGTAGATTCATAGCAAATGTCTGCCGTGAATGGTAATGAATTGCCCGCAGTATGCCACAGATTCCCGGATTGGCAGATAAATAAGTAATAAGACATGGGCAAATACAAAAGACGTGGGAATCTGTCTTCTGCTTATCCCACCCTTAGGCTCTCGCATTGCCCCTCAGAAAAGATAAGCAACGCCAGTCAGCCCACGCCTGTATGATATATAGCACATCTGTCGGCAGGCAAGGAAATGCCTGTCTGATGTAGGTATATAATCATACCACGCAGACGCCTTTGTTGCTGTTATCTTCTTTCTGAGTAGAATTTGCGAGATTCAAGAGATGGAAGATAAACGCATAAAAACGTCTTTCTTATAAAATGCCACTCCCGCCAACCTCCATCGGGCTGACTGGAGCATGGCAAAAGTAGATATTTTTTCCGAATGCACCAAGCATTGCCTGTACGAACGTCTCATCCATCAGCCCTCATTTGACCTCGGTAGCTACCTTGGCACTCCCTCGGTAGCTACCTCGACCCTCCCTTGGTAGCTACCTCGGCCTCCCCTTGGTAGCTACCGAGGCAATTGGTTGATTGTCAGCATGGTGTATCCCTTTTGTTCCGTACCTGTGTGGAGCGTGTCCCGTGCCTGTGTGGAACGTGCTCCGCACTTGTATCCGGCAAACTCTCTTATCTTATTTATCCCCACTGTTTTTCTACTGATCCACCTTTTATAGTAGGCCAATGCGGATTTACCGGTGAATTAATCCACCATAAATTTAAAACCAACTTATTGTCATCAGGAGGAAAGAAGTCATGAAAAGCTGGAAAACTGAAGCAATCATTCTTGCCATTGGAATGCTGTTGCTGGGGGGACAATCAGAAACAGCATACGCTACGTGAAGGACAGGGAACGTGTCGTCACCGTGAAGGGATTGGCCGAGATGGAAGTTCCTGCCGACAAGGTGATATGGCCGTTGATGTACAAGGACATCAGTAACGACTAGTCCGCCCTCTACACGGATATCGGGAAGAAGAACGAAGTCATTGTCCGTTTTCTGAAGTCAAACGGCGTCAAGGACGAAGAAATCAGCGTAGCCCCAGCCGAGATTATCGACATGAAGGCAGACCGCTACTCCGGTGACAAAGCCGGTTACCGGTACAACGCCACATCGGTCATCACCGTCACCTCGCGCAACGTAGACAACGTGCGCAAGCTGATATCCGGACAGACCGAACTGTTGAAGCAGGGCATTGCGATTTCCGGCGGAGATTACCGTTACAGACCCTCTTATGAGTTTACCGGGCTGAACGACATCAAGCTCCAAATGATAGAAGAGGCGACCAGGAACGCACGTGCCACTGCCGAGAAGTTTGCCAAAGACTCGGACAGCAGATTGGGCAAGATACGCAATGCTTCGCAAGGCCAGAGCCGTTTAAACTGCTGCTAAAACAAGGGGTAAAAGCAATAAAAAAAGAGAGCTACATCTCTGTAACTCTCTGATTCTTAAAGTGGTGCCACCAGGAATCGAACCGGGGACACAAGGATTTTCAGTCCTTTGCTCTACCAACTGAGCTATGGCACCCTTTTTCTTTCGTTTGCGGGTGCAAAGATAGAATGTTTTTTCCGGTTTTGCAAAGGATTTGGAGGAAAAGATTGAGGGGAAGCGAAAAAAATAGCCGAAAACAGAGTAGAGCAGAAGCGGGGCGGAGAAAAAAACAGGGAGAAAGCGTTTCCGCCCTCTCCCTGCCGTAGACTGTCCTTATGCGGGATGCGTTTGTCAGTCGATGTTGGGGTTGATGCTGTGCCACTCGCTGATGGCGGGCAGGACACCCATTCCGATGACTTCGTCACGCAACGTGCAGAGGTGCTTGTAGCTTTCCTGCAACTTGGCTTCTTCTTCGGGCGTGCCGTTCAGTTCCTTGTAGTGTACGCCGTCGGCAGTGATTTCTGTCTCCATAGCCATCATGATGTGGTCGAAACCGTGGCTGTGCACATACGTGCCGGCAGGCCAGCAGAAAGGTTTGCCTCCCATGGCGGCGGCAATCATTTCGATGGAAACGTATGCCGGGCTTTGGAAAGAAGAGCGGCCACGCAGTGCGATGATGTTGGCACCGCCTTTGGTCACCTTCGTCTGGATTTCAGCCCATTGTTCCTTGGTCAGTTCGGGTGTGCCGATGATGTCCACCAGGGGCTTGCCGTCAACCTTGGCAGTGGAGGCATATACGGCCATCTGTTCGCCGTGTCCGCCGTAGGTGCGGCAGTTTTCCACCTTGTCGGGGGCGATGTTGAAGTGCTTGGCCAGCTCGCTGCGCAGACGGGTGCTGTCGAGGGCGGCCAGCGTAGTCACCTGCGAAGGTTTCAGGCCGGAGTAGAGCAGCGTAATCAGACCGGTGATGTCAGCCGGGTTGAAGATGACTACCACGTGCTTCACGTCGGGGCAATATGCCTTTACGTTCTTGCCGAACTCTTCGGCGATGGCGGCGTTGCCTTTCAGCAGGTCCTCGCGCGTCATGCCGGCCTTGCGGGCTGCACCGCCCGAAGAAACCACGTACTTGGCTCCCGTGAGGGCTTCCTTGATGTCGGAAGTGAAAGTGATGTTGACACCTTCGAAACCGCAGTGGAACAGTTCTTCTGCCACACCTTCCAGACCCGGTGCATAGGGGTCGTACAGGCAGATGTTGGGAGTGAGGTGCATCATGATGGCGGTTTGTGCCATGTTGGAGCCAATCATGCCGGCGGCACCTACGATAGTCAGTTTTTCATTTGTTAAGAATTCCATAATCATATCTATGTTTAAAGATGAATAATATCAGTATTATGCCTGTTTTTCGTGCTGCAAAGATAATTTATTTCCCGCTGACTTGTACTTCCGTGCGGAAGTATCTTTGAGGGAATTAAGTTAATTTACACCTTTAGGCAGCACCGCATTGTGCAGGGGCGCCATTGTCACCCGGCCGTGTTCGCTTCCTCCAGTTCGTGCCAGATTTCGTCCACGGTCTTTCCCAGCAGCGGGTGCACCGCTTCGGGTGCAATTTCGGCCAGCGGCTGCATCACGAAGGCACGGAGGTGCATCAACGGGTGGGGGAGGTTGAGGACGGGAGTGTCCATCACCAGGTCTTCGCAGAGCAGGAGGTCGATGTCGATGGGACGGTCGCTGTAGCAGCCGTTGGCTGACTTGCGGACGCGCCCCATCCGGCACTCGATGGCTTGCGTGGCTTCCAGTATGGCCAAGGGCGGGAGGGAGGTCTCCACACCGGCGACGGCATTGAGGAAAGCGTGGGATGAGGAGAAGCCCCAAGGTTCTGTTGTATAAAAAGCAGATAAGGCCGTGACGATCCCTATCTGCTCTTCGATTTCGCGGACGGCCGTGCGGAGTTGCAGTTGCCGGTCGCCCTGATTGGTACCTAAACCGAGATAAACCATGCCGACAAACAGACCGTTCCGTTTTACCTGTCCGTTATCAGCATCGCGTCGCCATACGTGCCGAAGCGGTAGTTCTCCTGCAAGGCCACGTCGTAGGCGTGCATCACCTGGTCGTAGCCCCCGAAGGCCGCCACAATCATCAGCAGCGTGGACAGCGGCATGTGGAAGTTGGACACCATCGCGTTGGCCACGGTGAAGTCGTAGGGCGGGAAGATAAACTTGTTGGTCCAGCCGTCGAACTGTTTCAGGTGGCCGTCGGTGCTCACGGTGCTCTCGATGGCACGCATCACGGTGGTGCCCACGGCGCACACCTGTTTGTTGAGGTCCTTGGCATGGTTGACGATGCGCACGGCCTCCTCGTCGACAATCATCTGCTCGGAGTCTGTCTTGTGCTTGGTCAGGTCTTCCACGTCTATTTCGCGGAAGTTGCCCAATCCGGCGTGCAGGGTGATGAAAGCGAAGTCAATGCCTTTGATTTCCAGTCGCTTCATCAGTTCACGGCTGAAGTGAAGGTTGGCAGTGGGTGCCGTGACGGCTCCCTCGTGCCGGGCAAAGATGGACTGGAAGCGTTCGGAATCCTCCGGCTCCACAGGGCGGTTGACGATGCTGTGCGGCAGGGGTGTCTCGCCCAGGGCATAAAGGGCTTTCTTGAACTCGTCATGAGGCCCGTCGTACAGGAAGCGGAGGGTGCGTCCGCGCGAGGTCGTATTGTCTATCACCTCGGCCACCATCGAGTCGTCCTCGCCGAAGTAGAGCTTGTTGCCGATGCGTATCTTGCGGGCAGGGTCTACCAATACGTCCCACAGGCGCAGTTCCTCGTTGAGTTCACGCAGCAGGAACACCTCGATGCGGGCACCCGTTTTCTCCTTGTTGCCATAGAGGCGGGCAGGAAACACCTTTGTGTCGTTGAACACAAACACGTCTTTGTTGTCAAAATACTCCAGGATGTCCTTGAATATCCGGTGCTCGATTTCCCCCGTCTTGCGGTGCAGCACCATCAGGCGCGATTCGTCCCGGTACCTCGTGGGGTGCAGGGCTATCTTCTCTTCGGGAAGTTTGAATTTGAATTGCGACAGTTTCATATCTCTTCGTGTTGTTTTGTAATTGGTTATTCCGTGTCTTGTCGTTTCATTCCGAAGCCGGGGCAGCCGGTTTCTCCAGACGGTCCACCCACTCCTTGAATGTGCGGGGATCCAAACAGTCTTCCACACGCACATCGCCCACGCGGGTGCGTCGCAGGGCTGTCAGGTGTGCGCCGCTGTCCAGTGCAAGGCCGATGTCGCGTGCCAGGGCGCGGATGTAGGTACCCTTGCCGCACACCACGCGGATGGTTATCTCAGGCACTTCCAGGCGGCAGTCCAGCAGTTCGATTTGGTCGATGACCAGCCGTTTGGGCTTCAGTTCCACCGTCCGTCCCGTGCGTGCAAGGTCGTAGGCTCGTTTCCCCTCCACCATGCAGGCCGAGAAGGCGGGCGGTGTCTGCCAGATTTCGCCCGTGAACCGTTGCAACGCCTCTTCCACCCGTTCCCGCGTGATGTGCTCCGTGGGATAGGTGGCGTCTACGGGGTGCTCCAGGTCGAAAGAGGGGGTGGTGGCTCCCAGGCGCAGGGTGGCCACATACTCTTTCGTGTGCCCCTGGAACTCTTCAATCCGCTTGGTGGCGCGTCCCGTGCAGACAATCATCACCCCCGTGGCCAAGGGATCCAGCGTGCCTGCGTGGCCCACCTTCAGCTTCTTGACACCCAGGTATCGGCAGATGTGGTAGCGTGCGTGTCCCACCACCTTGAACGATGTCCAGCCCAGCGGCTTGTCGAAACACAGCACTTCTCCTTCCTTGAAGTCCATCGCGTCTTATCCGAATATGATGGTTGCCAGTCCGGCCAGTGCACAATAGATGGCAAAGTATATCAGCTTGCCCTTCTTGACGATGTTGATCATCCACTTGCAGGCCAGACTGCCCGAAACAAAAGCGGCCAGGAATCCCACGCACAGCGACAAGGCCGGTATGTCGCCCGCAATGTTCTCGCCCTGGGCCAGTTTGATGCTGTCCAGCAGTGCCTCTCCCAGGATGGGAGGAATCACCATCAGGAACGAAAACTGTGCCAGCCTGGACTTGTCGTTGCCCAGCAGGAGGCCGGTGGCAATCGTGGTGCCCGAACGGGACAGTCCCGGCAACACGGCGGCGCAGGCTTGCGACAGGCCGATGATGAAGGCGTCGCGCAGCGAGATGTTTTCTTTCTGCCGGGGTTTGTAGAAATAGGAGAACGCCAGCAGCACGGCGGTCAGCAGCAGGCTACAGCCCACCACCAGCAGGCCGGAACTGAAGATGTCCTCTACTACGTCCTTGAAGAACAGGCCCACGATGCACACGGGAATCATGGACACCACAATGTTGAACACATAGCGCGTCTCGTCATTCATCTGCCATTTGAACAACCCCTTGAACACCCAGTTAATTTCCTTCCAGAGCACGACCAGCGTACTGAGCACCGTGGCTACGTGCACCACGATGGTAAAGGCCAGGTTCTCTTCCCCTTCTATTCCGAATAAAGCTCCCCCGATGGCCAGGTGGCCGCTGCTGCTCACAGGCAGGTATTCCGTCAGTCCTTGTACAAGCCCAAGGATAAGTGCTTCAATCCAGTCCATAAATCATGCCTCCTTTCCGTAGCCGTCCGTCTTTTCCTTTGTCTCGCACGGCTTGTGCAGCACGCCGTATATCATAAACACGAACCCCAGCAGGCTCACCACCGGTGCCACCCTGATGCGCCGCGCACTGAAGATGTCCGGTTCGAAATACTCGGCCGAAGACGCGGGGCCGGCCATCAGTACAAATCCCAGGATGGCCACCAGCATACCGGCGGCTATCAGGATGAAGTTCGTTTTTCCGAATGCAAGTTTCTGTTTGTCCATTGCTTTCTTTGAGTTTTTGTATAACGTAAAGTCTTTTTGTTTGTTTTCATATCTTGTAGAGTGCGTCGCCCCTCATCCGCAAGTACTTCCCCACGGACAACCAGGCACACAGCCCCGTCATCAGCACGCCGCAGACCACTATCGCCACGCCCACGGCCAACATGTCCTGCGGGGCCAGCACCCTTGCCAGGTCCGGTTGCCGCACGACCAGCCACCCGGCACCGCCCAGCAGCGCGGCATCGGCCAGGCAGGCGGACAACAGCCCCATGAGACAATGCCGGTACAGGAAAGGGCGGCGGATGAAGTTCCGGCTTGCCCCTACCAGCTTCATGGTGTGGATGAGGAAGCGTTGCGAGTAGACGGACAGGCGGATGGAGCTTGCTATCAGCGCAAACGACACCAACGCCAGCGCACCGGCCCCCGCCAGCAGGCAGAGGCTCACGCGGCGAAGGTTCCGGTTCACGGCCTCCACCAGTTCCTTGCGGTAGCTCACTTCGCGCACGTTGTTGTCCAGCCGCAATATCTGTTCAATCCCGGCTATGCTGTCCGCATTGGCATACTCTGCCTGTAGTTTTACCTCGATGGATGCCCGGAAAGGGTTGTAATCCAGGAAGCCGGTGGGCGCGGTGCCCATCATTTCGCTGTGCTCGCGCAGGGCCTGTTCTTTCGACACATACTCGCTCTCCTTCACGAAAGGCAGGCGGTTGAGCCGTTGCTGCAACAGCAGGATTTCGTTTTCCCGCAGGTTGTCGTCCATCAGGAGGGTGAAGGTGATGTTCTCCCGCACGTAGGCCGACAGCCGGTGCGCCGAGGATACGCACACCAGCACGCCTCCCAGCAACAGGAGCACCAGCGTGGTGCAGATGCAGCCGGAGACAAACTGTATGCCGAAGCCCGTTGTCTCTTTCTGTCTCCCGTGCTTCATGCCCCCTCCTTCCTTGGTTTTTGTTTGCGGAATACGTAGACCAGCGAACTGCCGCGTTCCTTCCTGGCCTGTGTGGCCAGCCATGCCCGCGTGCCCTGCCACAGGCCGCGAAGCCCTGCCATCCGCCGGTTGAGGTATTGCTCGCTCAGCATGGCTATGTAGAAAGCATCGAAAGGCAGGGGGAAATGTTCTTCCAGCACAAACCCGTGCTTGGCTCCCAGCCGTTGCATGACGGCAGGCGTAAAGTGCCACAGGTGGCGTGGCACGTCGTAGGCTGCCCAGTGGCAGCCATAATGTCGGGCATCGGAAGATGAGGGGTTGGGAACGGCCACGACCAGCACGCCCGCAGTGTCGAGCAGGCGGTAGAGGGTTTCCCAGGTTTCGTTCAGGTGTTCCAGGTGTTCCATCACGTGCCAGAGGGTGATGACATCGAAGGCTCCGTCGGCAAACGTGCCCAGTTCCGTTTCGGGCTTCACTTCCAGGCCGAAGCGGTTGTATGCAAAGCGGCGTGCCCCTTCGTTCTTCTCCACGGCAGCCACCTGCCAGCCTCGTTTGAGCATGGCATTGGCAAAATAGCCGGTGCCCGTGCCGATGTCCAGCAGCCTTCCTTCGCGCCGGTGCGCCTTGCGCATCACCAGCCGCGCCTTCCGTCCCAGCATGTATCTCCGCACCTGGTGGTAAACCGTGTTTACCAGTCCTTTCCGGGTGTCGGAATGCGAAATATAGTCCTTCGTGTCGTAGTAGCGTCCCATAGACGCTTCTGCGGGAAAGTCCTGTGTGAACAGAAACCCGCAGGCAGCACACCGTTCCAGCCGGAAGTTCTCACCCGAAGCATAATGGTCCACACAACGCATGGCGTGCTCAAACTTCGTTTTGCCGCATACCGGACAAGATGTTATCGTGACTATATTCATCAGAAATACTTCAATATGGAATACTACCGGCACCGGACAATTCACACTGAGCCTAAATTTGCTGCAAAATAACAAATAAAAAACGAAGCATGGGACTTCTGTTAAGGAGATTTAAGAGAAAGGAGTGCGGTGAAGAAGAACAGTTCATACTCCTTATCTTTGTCTTTCCAAAAACAAAATCCTAAAAACACAAACCGCATGAGAACCGGAAGAAATGCATGGATGGCGGTACTGGCCG
>CAYPUJ010000003.1:50910-51981 GCA_964413805.1 uncultured Bacteroides sp.
AAAAACACAAACCGCATGAGAACCGGAAGAAATGCATGGATGGCGGTACTGGCCGTGGTTGCCGCCTTGCAAACGTACACGGCTGCCGGACAGGAAAATGCCCGGAAAGAATCGATGAAAGTGGAAATAGAGAGCCACACGCATATCAACATCACCAGCGGGATTGTCTATTCGCAAATCACCGGATATGGAGAGAACCGCCTGCTGCGGATGACCGTCATGGCTCCTTCCACCCAAGAGCCGAAACCGGCTGTCGTCTTTTTCCCCGGAGGAGGATTCATGTCTGCCGGGCACGAAAAGTTCCTCGAACTGCGCATGGCATTGGCCAAGGCGGGCTTTGTGGTGGCGGCTGCCGAATACCGCACGGTGCCCGACCGCTTCCCGGCACTCATTGTCGATGCCAAGGCAGCCGTGCGTTACCTGCGGGCACATGCGGCACTGTTTGGCATCGACCCCGCACGCATCGGCGTGATTGGCGATTCGGCGGGGGGATATGTGGCGCAGATGACGGGTGCCACCAACGGAGAGAAACAGTTTGACCGGGGGGACTACCTGGAGGTCGCGTCCGATGTGCAGGCTGTCGCCACCCTCTATGGCATCAGCGACCTGACGAACATCGGCGAGGGCTATTCCGAAAAAATCCGGGAGATACACGCTTCGCCTGCCGTCACCGAAGCGTTGCTGCTCTACGGACCTGCCTTCCACGAATATCCGGGAGCAAGTATCCTGAGCGACCCCGAAAAGGCTTTGGATGCCAGCCCGATGGGGCATATCAAAGCGCAGATGCCGCCTTACCTCGTGATGCACGGCTCTGCCGACAGGCTGGTGTCGCCCGTGCAGAGCGAGCAACTCTACGAGGCATTGCGCGAGAAGGGCAACCGGGTGGACTATGTGGTGGTGGAAAACGCCGGGCACGGCGACGAATATTGGTTCCAACAGGCGGTGACGGACAAGATTGTGGGCTGGTTCAAGGAAGTGCTCTATTGAGCCACATCCTTACCTGTTAGGCATTTGTTGGATGCCTGTACCGAACGCGCTCCATACAGGTACCGAGCAAACGGGATGCCTGTA
>CAYPUJ010000004.1:0-7859 GCA_964413805.1 uncultured Bacteroides sp.
CAGGGAAGCGTACTAAAAAGAAAAGACATTGACACGACAAACACCTAAAGTAAAGAGGGTGGCAGGAATCCCCAGCCACCCTCGTCTGTCTTTTCTCTAACCGGCATCCGGCCGCTCATTCACGCTCGCCCAGTTTGGAGTCCACGTAATAAATACCTGCCGCACCAGCTTTCCTGAGCATATCGACAATGCCCGACGCTGTGGCTTCTTCTTCTACCTGTTCGCGCACAAATCCCCACAGGAAATCCTGCGTGGCCTTGTCTCTTTCGGAAGATGCCACATCAACCAAGTCGTCTATCATTCTGGAAACACGGCATTCGTGTTCATATACTTGTTCAAACACTTCCAACGGGGTTCCGAAGTCGTTTGGCACCACATCCACCTTGTCCACTTTAGCCTTCCCTCCGCGTTTAATGATATACGAAGCCAATTCGCAAGCGTGCTCGTTTTCCTCACTTGCCTGCTTCTTCAGCCACGATGCCATGCCGGCATAGCCTTCCTTCTCCATATAGAAGGACATGGACAGATACAGGTTGGACGACCACAACTCAGCAGTAATCTGCCCATTCATTGCATTTTGTAACTTTTCTGTAATCATAATCGTAACATTAAAATTAAGACAGAAGCAAAAATAGCAAGAAGCGGACTACATTGTCCTTTCCATAACATTTTTATAGCATTGTTTAACAGCAGCCCACTTCCCCAGCCTCTCTTGCCTCATACCAGTTCATCCGAGGTATAGCCCACAGGCAGTTCCCGGCAGTTGTAGCCCGAAGCCATGATTTCGCCGTATGCCCCTGCGGAACGCAATGCTACCAAATCGCCCCGCCCGGTGCGGTTCAGATCGATGGCTTTCCCGAACACGTCGGACGATTCGCAGATGGGACCCACTACGTCGTATGTTTCCACCTTTTCCTCCGAAGTGATGTTTTCTATCTTGTGGTAAGCCTGGTAAAGGGCAGGACGAATCAGGTCGGTCATGCCCGCATCGAGGATGGCAAACTGCTTCTTGGTCCCTTGCTTCACATAGAGCACACGTGCTATCAGCGAGCCGCATTGTCCCACGACCGAACGCCCCAACTCGAAATGGAGCGTCTGATAAGGACGCAGCTTCAGGCAACTGCCATACGTTCCGAAATAGTGCCCGAAGTCCGGTATGGGCTGGCGGTTGGGGTGGGCATAGTCGATGCCCAGTCCTCCACCCACATTCACATAGCCGATGCGAATGCGGCGGGCTTCCAGCTTGTCCTGCAATTCATTCACCCGGTTGCACAAAGCCACAAAGTCGCCCATGTCCAGAATCTGCGAACCGATGTGGAAATGCAGCCCGATGAAATTCACGTTTTCAAGTCCTTGGGCGATGTCAATCACGCGATCCATGTCCTCCATGCTGATGCCGAACTTGTTTTCGGCCAGTCCCGTCGTGATGTTGGCATGGGTGTGGGCACCCACATCCGGGTTGATACGGAAAGCCACGTTGGCCACCTTCCCTTTGGCGGCAGCCAGCCTGTTGATTACTTCCAGCTCGGGGACAGACTCCACATTGAAGCAATAGATGCCATAGTCCAGCCCCAGCTCGATTTCCCAGTCAGCCTTGCCGACCCCCGCAAACACAATCTTCCCGGCAGGAAACCCGGCCTTGATGGCGGCACGTATCTCGCCCCCGCTCACACAGTCGGCTCCAAGCCCGCTTTCGCGGATAATGGCCAGCACCTTGGGATTGGCATTGGCCTTTATGGCATAGTGTACCACATAGTTCTCATATTTGGCAGCCTCCTTGCGGATGCAGTCCAGGGTTTCGCGCAGCACTTTCGTGTCGTAATAATAAAAAGGTGTGCGCAGCTTGCTAAATTGTCCTATCGGAAATGTACCTTTCATATCTTGTACGTATGTTGTTTCTTACAGGTCTGCACCTCTCTACTCGCTAAACAAAGCATTGCTCAGGGCCTGCAAAGCCTGCTTCTTGTCACACTCTCTGATCAGGAAAGAAATGTTGTAGTTGCTGCCCCCGAAGGAAATCATGCGGACCGGAATGTCGCGCATGGCAGCCACGGCATTGGCCTCAAAGCCCACATTCTCCCAGTCCAGATCGCCCACCACGCAGATGATGCACATGTCCTTGTCGACTGTCACCGTGCCATACTTCTTCAGGTCGTCCAGAATTTCGTTCAGGTGCTTCGTGTTGTCGATGGAGACAGACACTCCCACCTCGGACGTGCATATCATGTCGATGGAAGTCTGGTAGCTCTCGAATATCTCAAACACCTTGCGCAGGAACCCGTAGGCCAGCAGCATACGGCTG
This sequence comes from uncultured Bacteroides sp., assembly GCA_964413805.1. Lineage (GTDB taxonomy): Bacteria > Bacteroidota > Bacteroidia > Bacteroidales > Bacteroidaceae > Bacteroides. The sequence continues at coordinate 2,303 of CAYPUJ010000004.1, forward strand.
GACTTTATCTTGATGGCCGTGATATTGTCCTTGGCGGCCACCGCCTTGATTTTCCCTTTTTCCGTTTCGTTTGAAATCAGCGTGCCGGGAGCGGTCGGGTCCATTGTGTTGAGCAGGCGCACCGGGATGTTGGCATACTTGGCAGGCTGCACGCAAGTGGGATGCAGGATTTTCGCACCAAAGTAAGCCAGTTCGGCCGCTTCCTCAAAATGCAGGTGACGCACGGGAGCCGTATGGTCCACGATGCGGGGGTCGTTGTTGTGCATACCGTCGATGTCTGTCCAAATCTGGATTTCCGAAGCGTTCATGGCCGCGCCAATCAGCGAAGCCGTATAGTCGCTGCCGCCCCGTTGCAGGTTGTCAATCTCGCCGTAGGCATTGCGGCAGATGAATCCCTGGGTGATGTAGATGTCGGCATCCGGATGCGCGTCCAGTTGCATTTTCAGTTTCTCCTTGATGTAAACAGGGTCCGGCTCGGCATTCTTGTCGGTGCGCATGAACTCCAGCGCAGGCAGCAGCACAGACTTCACGCCACACTCCTGCAAATAGCAGTTCATCATGCCGGTGGAAATCAACTCGCCCTGCGCCAGCACTACTTTTTCTTCGAACAGCGTAAACAGGTCCTTGGTGTAGGAACGGATGTAATCGAAGTGCGACCTTATCAGTTCCTGTCCTTTCTGCCTGTATTCGGCTGTGGCATACAATTCGTTTACGTGGCGACGATACACCGCCTCCAGCTTGTTGATAATCTCATTGGCACCTTCCGGATTCTTCTTATACAAATAATCAGAAATCTCCACCAGCGTGTTCGTTGTGCCCGACATGGCTGAGAGTACCACAATCTTACGTTCGCCATCGGTTATCAATCTGGCCACGTCTTTCATCCGTTGGGCCGAGCCTACCGAGGTACCTCCAAACTTTAATACTTTCATCTTATGTCTCTTATGTTTCTAAATCGTTTATACTTTCATTCTCTATACCTTCCGCTTCGGTTACCGCGTGTTCCGAACAATGAAAGACCCTGCCGGGAAACTCGCGCATCAACTGCATATTGTGCGTGGCCATGACAACCAGCGTCCCCCGCCCCGCCCATTCGTGCAGCAACCGCGTGATGGAACGGCCGGTCTCCGTGTCCAGATTTCCCGTGGGTTCGTCGGCCAGGATGATTTGCGGCCCGTTGAGCATGGCACGGGCTATCACCACGCGCTGTTGTTCTCCCCCGGAGAGTTCGTGCGGCCATTTGTATCCCTTGTGAGCCATTCCCACGCGCTTCAGCACTTCGTTGATACGGCCTTCCATCGCGTCCTTGTCCTTCCAGCCGGTGGCACGGAGCACAAACTGCAGGTTGTCGAACACGTTGCGGTCCGTCAACAACTGGAAATCCTGAAACACGATGCCCAGTTTTCGCCGCAGATGCGGTACCTGCCTGCTCCTGATGCGGCGCATATCATACCCCAGCACGGTGGCTTCTCCCGTCTGTATGTCAACTTCCCCATAGAAAGTCTTCAGCAGGCTTGTCTTTCCGGTGCCGACCTTGCCCGTCAGATATACAAACTCTCCCCCGCGCAATTCCAGGTTTACCCCCTCCAGCACGCAGGAAGCCTGCCGGTAAACGGCCACGTCCTTATACCGTATCAAGATTTCGCCCATCGACACCGCCTCCACAGGAACGAACGTTTCAATGCTTCTTCCAGTTCACGTCGTGCCGCGAGCGGAGTTCGCGTGCCAGGTCTTCGATGCGGTAGCCCTTGGAAGTCAGCAACACAATGAGGTGGTACAACAGGTCCGCCCCTTCGTAAATCATCCGTTCATCCGTCCCGTTGCAGGCCTCAATCACGGTTTCCACCGCTTCCTCGCCCACTTTCTGAGCCATTTTGTTGACTCCCGCCTTGAACAGGCTGGTGGTGTACGAGCCTTCGGGCATTTCGGCGTGACGCCTGTCGATGAAGTCCTGCAACTGCTTCAGGAACATCACAGGCTGCTCGTTCTTTTCGCCCCAACAGGTGTCGGTGCCCGTATGGCAGACGGGACCTGTGGGATGAACCTTTATCAGCAGGGTATCGTGGTCGCAATCGTCCTTGACAGACACCACCTGCAAAAAGTTCCCGCTTTCTTCTCCCTTTGTCCACAGCCGGTTCTTGGTGCGGCTGAAGAACGTTACCTTTCCGGTTTCCACCGTCTTCCGGTAGGCATCCTCGTTCATGAAGCCCAGCATCAGCACCTTGCCCGTGTCGGCATCCTGTATGATGGCCGGAAGCAACCCGTTCATCTTGTCAAAATCTAAAAGCATTTTCTTTCTTCTGTTTTTTGTGTTCGTACTCGCTTCTCACCTTCTCATGGCAATTCCTTGGGCGCAAAGATACGATTTTAAATCGGTTATATTAATTTCACCGAAATGAAAAACACTGGCTGCCAACGCTGCATCTGCCTTCCCTTGCAGGAAAGCGTCCCGGAAATGCTCCCTGGCACCCGCTCCGCCGGATGCAATCACGGGAATGGACAGGTTGTCGGCAAGGGTGGCCAGGGCTTCATTGGCAAAGCCGGTCTTCACCCCGTCGTGGTCCATGCTGGTGAACAAGACCTCGCCCGCACCCCGTTCCTGCGCTTCACGTGTCCACTCAAACAGGCTTCTTTCCGTCTCCACCCGTCCTCCGTTCAGGTAGCAGCGCCAGCCTTGGCTTGTCTGCCTGGCATCGACCGCCAGCACGCAGACCTGCGAGCCGAAATGCTTTGCAATTTCATCTATCAGCTCCGGGCGGCGGATGGCCGCAGAGTTGACCGATATTTTATCTGCCCCGGCTTCCAGAAGCCGGGCCACATCGGCCAATTCGTGAATGCCTCCTCCCACCGTGAACGGGATGTTGATGTTGGCGGCAATGCGCCTCACCAGTTCCGTAAAGGTCTTCCGTCCCTCGACGCTGGCGGTAATGTCCAGAAAAACCAGTTCGTCCGCCCCCTGTTCGCTGTAGGCACGCGCCAGTTCCACGGGGTCGCCTGCCCGACGCAGGTTTACGAAGTTGATGCCCTTCACCGTCTGCCCGTCCTTGATGTCAAGGCAAGGAATGATTCTTTTTGCTAACACTTGAGACTTATGTTTTTGTTTGTTTCTACCTCTGTCTTTCCATCCAGCCGGCCAGTTCCTGCAAGGTGATGCGCCCCTCGTACAAGGCTTTCCCGAAAATCACTCCCGGTATGCCGGCCTCTTCCAGCCTGCGTATGTCGTCCATCCGGCTCACGCCTCCGCTTGCCATCAGCTGCAAGTCCTTGTGACGCTCCAGTATGTCTGTGTACAACGGCAGGGAAGGCCCTTGCAGCATACCGTCGCAGCCGATGTCCGTGCAAATCACTTTCGTCCCTCCTTTCTGCACAAAAGTGTCCAGGAGAGAAAAGAGGTCAACGGCACTCTCCTCCTGCCAGCCGTTGACGGCAATCCGGTGCCCCTTCACGTCGGCACCCAGGATAATCCGCTCCGGCCCATACTTCTGCAACCAGCCGTAAAACACGTCCGGATCCTTGACCGCAATGCTGCCTCCGGTCACCATCTGCGCACCGCTCCCAAAAGCTATCTTCAGGTCTTCTTCACTTTTCACCCCTCCGCCGAAATCGATGACCAGCGAAGTATGCGAGGCTATCTGCTCCAGCGTCCGGTGGTTCACCACGTGGCGGGAAGCGGCTCCGTCCAGATCGACCAGGTGCAGCCGCCGGATGCCGCAATCCTCCAGCATCAAGGCCACTTCCAACGGATTCTCGTTGTACACTTTCTTGCTGCCGTAGTCCCCCTGCGACAGGCGTACACATTTTCCATCAATCAAATCGATGGCAGGAATCAGTTCTATCATCGGCTGTTTATCTTATGGTTAAAAAATTCCGCAGAATGCGTTCACCCACGCTCCCGCTCTTTTCGGGATGGAACTGGGTGGCATAGAAATTGTCTTTCTGCAGGGCTGCACTGAAAGGATGGATGTAGTCGGTCGTTGCAACCGTATGCGGATTGACCGGTACGTAATAGCTGTGGACAAAGTACACGTACTCTTCCTCCGCGAAGCCCCGGAACAAGTCGCCGGCCGTCCGGCTTATCGAGTTCCACCCCATGTGGGGCACCTTGTCTTCGTGCCTGTGCGAGACGAAACGCTTCACGTCCACATCGAATATGCCCAGACAGTCCACATCGCCCTCTTCCGAATGCCTGCACATCAGCTGCATCCCCAGACAAATGCCCAGCACAGGCTGCCGCAGGCTTCTGATGAGCCTGTCCATACCCGTGGCACACAGGTGTCGCATGGTGGTTTCGGCCTCTCCCACACCGGGGAATATCACCTTGTCGGCCTTGCGCAAGGTTGCCTCATCGGCCGTTATCACGGCTTCCACGCCCAGGCGTCCCAACGCATCGTCTACCGAGCGGATATTGCCCGCATTGTATTTCACTATCGCCACACTCATAGCAGACCTGTTCAGTTGAAGATGACTGTTTTGTTCTTATAGGCCAGAATCTTGCGCTCGATGTGCCTCTGCACGGCGCGAGAGAGCACAATCTTCTCCAGGTCTTTCCCCTTGTTGACCAGGTCACTCACCGAATCCTTGTGCGTGATGCGTACCACGTCCTGCTCGATGATGGGGCCTGCGTCCAGTTCGGTCGTGACATAATGGCTGGTGGCACCGATGATTTTCACGCCCCGCTCGAAAGCCGCGTGATAGGGCTTCGCACCGACAAAGGCGGGCAGGAACGAATGGTGGATGTTGATAATCCGGTTGGGATAGGCATCAATCATCTGTTCCGAAACCACCTGCATGTAGCGCGCCAGCACGATGAAGTTCACCCCATGCTCGGCCATCAGTTCTATTTCCTTCCGTTCCTGCTCCTGTTTTGTCTCCTTCGTGATGGGGAAAAGGTGGAACGGCACGCCAAAGCGTTCCGCCACCGGCTGCAGGTCGGGATGGTTGCTGATGATGAGTGGTATCTCCACGTTCCACTCCCCGGCAGCATAGCGGGCCAACAGGTCGAAAAGGCAGTGGGGCATCTTCGACACAAAGATGGCCATTCTGGGCTTTCTGTCCGAGAAATAAAGACGGAAACTCATCGCATACTTCTGCGCATACAGTGTGGAAAAATAGTCGTGAATCTTCTCCTGCGGAATCAGGAAGTCCTTCAGTTCCCACTCGATGCGCATGAAAAAGATGTTCTCCACACGGTCCACGTATTGATCCAAATCGACAATGTTCCCCTTATTCACCGTGATAAAGTCCGTCACCTCGGCCAGGATGCCCGGCCTGTCCGGACAGTGAAGCAAGAGTCTGGCTGTTTTCATCATCCTAATGTTTCTTTTGTTACAACATTCTTTTTTAGAGAGCGCAAAAATAACCATTTATTATACAAGCACGAAGTATCGGAACAAAAAGTTTATGCACAAGCGCATTTTACGGTCCGTATGCAGGCAACCGGTTTGGCGGACACCTGTACCGGGCGTGCTCCGTACAGGCAATCCGTTTGCTCCGTACAGGTACGGAACACGTTCGATACAGGCACGGAACACGTTCGGTACAAGTGTCCAACAACCGT
>CAYPUJ010000004.1:7959-9263 GCA_964413805.1 uncultured Bacteroides sp.
GGAACACGTTCGATACAGGCACGGAACACGTTCGGTACAAGTGTCCAACAACCGTATTACATACATCTGATTATCAGGATAATGCAGAAAAGTTCCGTCAATCATACCGCATTTCCCCGCTGTTGCCGCCGAAAGCGGGACTCTCCCTGCCACAAACCGGACAACGGACCTTCCTTTACGGAACCGAACCATAAGCCCGGCATATTTAGCAGACTTTCATAAAAATCGGTGCATCTGCCCCCGGAATAGAATAAAAAACACTATTTTTGTCCCATGTTCGCACAAACATAAAACCCAATGAAAGAAAGGCTTATAAAATTTATCAAAATATATATATCGTTTGTCTGTATTTTTGTGCTGCAAAAACCTTTGTTCATGGCGTGTCACCATACACTCTATGCCGACGTGTCGTGGAAAGAATGGTTCGCGGTCGTATGGCACGGCCTGCCGCTGGACTTGTCGCTGGCCGGGTATCTGACTGTACTTCCCGGCCTCCTGCTCATCGTCTCGGTGTGGACTCTTTCCAAAGTACTGCAGCGCATCTGTACGGGCTACTTCCTGCTGGTGTCCGCCCTCCTCTCGATCCTGTTTGTGGTCGATGTGGCCCTGTATGGCTACTGGGGGTTCCGGCTGGACGCAACACCCCTCTTCTACTTCTTCTCCTCGCCCAAAGAATCGGTGGCGAGCGTCAGCATTGGCTTTGTGGGAGCGGGCATAGCGGCCATGATTGTCTATGCGTGCCTGATGTACGGACTTTTCTACGGGATACTGTTGAGCAAGAAAGCATTCTTTTCCATGAAGCTCCCCTACCGCAGGCTGAGCGTGTCCGCCGGACTGCTGTTGCTGACAGGACTGCTGTTCATTCCCATCCGGGGCGGCTTCAGCGTGTCCACCATGAACACCGGCAAGGTGTACTACAGCACCAACCCGCGCCTCAACCACGCGGCCACCAACCCCACGTTCAACCTGATGGAATCGCTGTCCAAACAGAAAGACTTTTCCCGCCAATACCGCTTCATGGAGGACGCGGAAGCCGACCGCCTGTTTGCCACCCTGGTTGACCCTGCGGTGCCCGGCTCCTCCGCACAGGCACCCGAACCGTCGCGGCAAGCCCCCGACTCGCTCCGCGCCTTGTTCAACACGCAACGTCCGGATATATGCCTCGTCATCCTAGAAAGTTTTTCATCCAAACTGATGGCGACCCTGGGCGGAAGGGCAGACGTGGCCGTGCATCTGGACAGCCTGGCACAAGAAGGCATCCTGTTCACCCGTTTCCATGCCAACAGCTTCCGTACCGACCGGGG
>CAYPUJ010000004.1:9363-45378 GCA_964413805.1 uncultured Bacteroides sp.
AAGAAGGCATCCTGTTCACCCGTTTCCATGCCAACAGCTTCCGTACCGACCGGGGGCACCTGTCCGGACAAGTGGTGCTGGACGAAGGGGAAAAGAAAGGAGAGAACCTTCCGCTGGGAAAAGCCTACCTGCAAAAACTGTACGACGACATTGCGAAACGATAAGTACACCTTATTATATAATATGCACAAACCATGATACTGACAAGCTTGTTATCGGAACTGATCGAGACGGACACCAACGTGTTACTGGCCATCAACGGGTGGCGTTCCGCATGGGCGGACTATTTCATGTATGCCTTCAGCGGCAAATGGGTATGGGTGCCCATGTACGCGGCCATCCTCTACACACTTGCCCGCAACCTGCCGTGGAAAGTACTCATTGGCTGCATCATTGCCATCGCGCTGACCATCGTCTTCGCCGACCAGGTCTGTGCCACGGTTATCCGCCCGCTTGTATGCCGCCTGCGACCGGCCAATCCGGAGAACCCGATTGCCGACCTCGTACAGATCGTGAACGGTTACCGGGGAGGACGCTACGGTTTCCCGTCCTGCCACTCGGCCAATACGTTCGGATTGGTATTCATTGCCTACTACCTCTTCCGACACTGCGGGCTTACCCTTTTCCTCGTGGGCTGGGCACTGGTGACGTGCTACTCACGGGTCTACCTGGGTGTGCACTATCCGGGCGACTTGCTGGTTGGTGCACTGGTGGGATTCGCCGGGGCTTCGCTTTGCTTCCTGCTCTTCCGCCTCGTCTTCCGGCATGAACGTCCGAAACGCTTCAGGCACGTCTATGCCACCGTCGTGGTGGGCGGGGCGACCATTGCGGGCATTGCGATTTATGCAGCGGTGAAAGTCCTGTCCCTCTCATAACCCGGGAACTGCCGTGCGCCTTCCTCAATAGACCAAACGGAATTCTGCCCACACAGGCAGATGATCGCTGTAGCCGCCCAGGTACTTCATGCCGTAATAGGTGCGGAAAGGTTGTTTGCCCCCGTATTTCTCATCGTCGGACAGGAGGAAAGGAAGAACGGCCACACGGCCTTCCACGGTGTACAGAGGAGCGTCCGGACGCAGTATATTGCCGGAAACAATGAGGTGGTCCAACAGTTGCCACTCCCCACGGTATTTGTAACTGCCGAAGTCACGTCCTGTTGCAGCCTGCGCCAACAGATGGTAAAGCGTGCAGGCATCGGACGTTTCGCGGTGTTCCGGCGGGTCCTGCACCTTCAAGACTTCGCGTATCGCACGGGCTTGGGGCGGGTCGTTGAAGTCTCCCATGACCAGCAGCTGAAGCCGTTGCCTCACCCGGCACAGACTGTCCGCCACCTGACGGACCACTTGGGCAGCCTGAAAGCGGTAAGGTTCGGATGCCTTAGCCCCACTGGCACGCGAGGGGAAATGGCACACCAGCACATCCAGCGTATCTTTATTGAGCAACAGACCGCACACATGCAGGACATCGCGCGTCGGGCGACTGTGTTTGCCCGGACGCGGCACAACGAAACTGTGATGGGAAAGCAACTTGAACAGGTGACGCCGGTAGAGCAAAGCGACATCGATGCCCCGTTCGTCGGACGAATGGGTCATCACATAACGATAACCCGCCCTGCGCAAAGCGGAATAACGGGTCAGGTCGCGCAAGACACTGTCGTTTTCCACTTCGCACAAAGCTACCAGTGCGGGGAATCCCCATTCGCCCACAGCCGTAATCACACGCGCCACGGCATCCAGCTTTTTCCGGTATCGGGCGTAGTTCCAGCGACGGACGGCTTCCGGCAGAAATTCGACATCGTTCTTCAGGCTGTCGTGGGTACAGTCGAAAAGGTTCTCCACGTTGTAAGACATGACGCGAAAGGTCACAGTATCCTTTTTCTCTTGTCCGCACAACCCGGAATGGATGCAGAAAGAAAAAAGCACCAACAACGGAAGCGCACGAAAGGCGTCACCCCTCATTCCGACTTACTGCCTGACCGGCACATGCTTCAGGATGTCCAGCAGGTGTTCCCAGAAACGCTGCACGCTGGGGATGTGCATCCGCTCGTCGGGTGAATGGACTCCCTGCAACGTGGGACCGAAAGAAATCATGTCCAACGCAGGGTATTTGTCCAGGAACAGGCCGCACTCCAGTCCCGCATGGATGGCCTTCACTTTGGCATCTGTCCCAAACAAACGTTTGTAAGACTCTACGGCCACTTCCAGTATTTCAGAATGCGGATTGGGTTTCCAACCCGGATAGCCTTCGCCGGAAGCGACATCGGCACCGGCCAGTTCGAACACTGTACGCACCATGTTGGTGATGTCCTGCTTGGAAGATGCCGTAGAACTGCGCTGGCTGGTCTCTATCCGGATAATACAGCCGGGCTTCATCTTGACAGAAGCCAGATTGGTCGAAGTTTCCACCAGCCCCTCAATATCCTGGCTCATGGCAAACACTCCGTGAGGAACAGCATACAAAGCCTGCAACAACCGCCGGGTCGTATCTTTATCGACAGCTTTCGTGCGAAGCGTTTCCGACTCCATCGTCAGTTGCAGGCCGGGATCGGCCACACTGTATTCGGCCTGTACTTCCGCTGCAAACACGTTCAGGTCTGTACGCAAAGCATGTTTATCTGCATCCGGCAAAGCCACCACCGCACAGGCTTCGCGTGCGATGGCGTTCCGCAAGTTACCCCCATCGATTTCGCACAGATAGAGGTCGTACTTGTTGAAAGCCCGGCTCAGGAAGCGATTCAGAATCTTGTTGGCATTGCCGCGTCCCAAATGGATGTCGCTTCCGGAGTGTCCCCCTTTCAGCCCGTTTACCGTAATCTTGCAGCAAAAATAATCTTGAGGAACCTCCACTTCCCGGTAAGCAAACCCGGCCACGGTGTCCATGCCTCCCGCACAGCCGATGAACAGTTCTCCCTCGTCTTCCGAATCGAGGTTCAGCAGGATATCGCCGTTCATGAAACCTTCTTTCAAGGCAAAAGCACCGGTCAGACCCGTCTCTTCGTCCACTGTGAACAAGCATTCCAACGGACCGTGCTCTATCGCATCGTCTGCCAGCACCGCCAAAGCAGTGGCCACACCAATGCCGTTGTCTGCGCCCAACGTCGTTCCCTTCGCCTTCATCCACTCCCCTTCTATTTCGGTTTCGATGGGGTCTGTCAGGAAATCGTGCCTGACATCGTTGTTCTTCTCACACACCATGTCCACATGAGCCTGCAGCACCACGGTCTTCCGGTCTTCCATGCCGGGCGTAGCCTCTTTCCTGATCAGGACGTTACCGGCTTCATCCACCTTGGTTTCCAACCGGTTCTTTTCTCCGAATGCTTTCAGGTAAGCGATGATTTTCTCCTCTTTTTTAGAAGGGCGGGGTACCTGGCAGATTTCTTCAAAATAGCGGAACACACCTGCCGGTTTCAAATCTTTCTTTTCCATTTCTCGTTTTATTTACCTAAGGGATTCATTCTTGACAGAGCTGTTAATCTGCAAAATATAGTTAAATCAATTGGCTATTCAACACCCCTTTCTCTTTTTTAAAGCTAAAAAGGTATGTTAGTCCGCTCAAAGCCCTATCTTTGCACCCGCAAAATTAATGGAAATGCTTGACACCATCCTGATAACATTGTTAATTGTTGCTATTTGCTTTGCATTATTGGCTGTGAAAGTGCTTTTCGTCAAAGGAGGGACATTCCCCAACGGACATGTCGGTGGCAACAAGGCATTGCACGAGAAGGGGATTGACTGTGTACAGTCGCAAGACCGGGAAGCGCAGCAAAGACGTCGCACGGCTGTGGCAGAACGGTAAGCGGGCAAACTTGCGTAAGGAACTAATTAATTCTAAAAACATATTTTATCGACTATGAAGAGATTAAACTACCTGATGAACGGTTTGGCTGCAATGGCACTAATCGTCTTGTTTTCTCAATGCAACGGTAAAGGCGAAAGCCAGGCACCTGCACCTGCCGTGCAGGGTGGAGAACTGTCCGGCATGAAAATTGCGTTTGTGGAAATAGACACGCTTCTGTCCCAATACAATTTCTGCATTGAACTGAACGAAGCAATGGTGAAGAAAAGCGAAAACGTCCGCCTCACGCTCAACCAGAAAGCGAAAGACCTGGACCGCCAGAAACAAGAGTTCCAGACCAAAATCCAGAACAATGCATACCTCTCACAAGAACGCGCCCAGCAAGAATATAACCGCATCGCAAAACTGGAACAAGACTTGCAGAACCTGAGCAACAAACTGCAATCCGAACTCATGAGCGAGAACGAAAAGAACAGCCTGCAGTTGCGCGACTCCATCAACGCTTTCCTGAAGGAATACAACAAGACCAAAGGCTACAGCCTGATCATCAGCAACACGGGCTTCGACAACCTGCTTTACGCAGACAGCATCTATAACATCACCAAAGAAATCATCGCCGGCCTGAACGCCCGCTACAAGAAATAAGGTTATCACTCCAAATAGAAAATTCAGGCGGACGCTATGCACTGCGCATAGCGTCCGCCTGCGTTTTACGGCTACAACCACCTCCGCTGCCTTGTAAGGGATACACCATGCTGACAATCAACCAATTGCCTCGGTAGCTACCAAGGGGAGGCCGAGGTAGCTACCAAGGGAGGGTCGAGGTAGCTACCGAGGGAGTGCCAAGGTAGCTACCGAGGCAATGCCAAGGCGGCTACCGAGGTCAAATGCCCCCTTGTATGCCCGGAACCTTTCCCGGACACAACAGCCGTCTTATTCCTGTTCTTCTTTTTCCTCCTTCCTGACAACGAGCAGCTTGTCCACCCGCCCGCGATCCATGTCCACGACCTCGAAGCGCAGGTTCCGGTAGCTGAACAGGTCGCCGGCTTTCGGCACCCTGCCGATAAGGAACATGGCAAGCCCGCTCAGCGTGGTGAAGTCTTCTTCGCGCAAGTCGTCGTATTCCAGGATTCCCATCGCTTCCATGAAGTCGTCTATGTTCATGGAGGCTTCCACCAGCATGGAGCCGTCCTGGCGCACAACAATGTCTTCTTCCGCAGTCTCGTTTTCTTCAAGAATGTCACCGAAAATACTTTCTGTCAGGTCGTGCAGCGTGATGATTCCTTCGGTGTTCCCGTATTCATCGACCACCACTCCAAACTTGTTCTTGTTTTTCTTGAACAGTTCCAGCACCTTTTTGGCATAAAGGCTTTCGGGTATGAACAAAGGCGGACGGGCAATGGTGCGCAGGTCGAAAGGCTGGTTGTCGTTGCCCAGCATCAGGATGATGTCTTTCACCGAAACCACTCCTATGACTTCATCTTTCCCGCGTTCAATAAGCAGGTACTTGCTGAAATGCTGTTCGCGGATGATGCGCAACACCTCCTCTTGCGTATCGGTGGGGTGCATGGCAACAATGTCCCGCCGATAGGTCATCAGGTCGTTGGCACGCTTGTCCGAAAAGCGGAACACATCCTTCAGCATCTCGGTCTCTTCCTTGTCTATCACGCCTTGTTCGGAACTGTGGAGCAGGATTCGCTTCAGGTCGTCTTGCGTCATCTGTCTTCCTTCTCCCTCTTCCATGCCCATTATCTTGTTGACCAGCTTGGTGGAGGCGCTCAACAGGCAGACGACGGGATAGGACACCTTGCTCAGTACCGTCATGAAAGGCGAGAACCGGATGGCCCACTTCTCCGGGTCGTGCAATGCCAGCGACTTCGGCACCAGCTCACCAATGACGATCGACAGATAGGTGATGACCGCCACCACCGTGACGATGGCCAACGTGGCTGCATACTGCTCCAGCCCGGGAACCAGGGCATACAGCGGTTCTACATCGTCGGCCAGCGTGGCTCCTCCATACGCACCCGAAACGATGCCTATCAGCGTAATGCCTATCTGGATGGTGGAAAGGAATTTCTCCGGTTCTTCCAGTTGTCTCAACACTCCCTTGGCGCGTTTGTTGCCTTTGCCTGCCAACGTTTCGAGCCGCGCTTTACTGGAAGAGACCAAAGCAATCTCGTACATGGCAAAGACACCATTCATGATTAATAAAAGCAGAATAATAAAAAATTCCATGTATAGGTATAGAATGATTGGAACACAAACTTAGTCAATAATCTTAATCCAAAGACAGTCCTCTTTTGAAATATCGTTTTACTTTAACATTTCTTACAGTGGACAAGGTCTCCGCTCCTTCGCCGCCTTCCGTAACGACCGCTTCACCGTTAATCAGAGAGAGTGCCGTGGCCAGCAACGCCTCCTGCGGGTCGCCCAAAGGAAGCACCCGGGAAAAATCGGCAAATTCGTCCACCACATAATCCGGCACAAAACCGCTGGCATAGTCGGCTGTCCCCTCGGCATTGAACACCTCGCACACGACCAGATTGAGTATACAGGCGTAAGAACTGTTGTAGTAGCTTGCCGTCCCGTAGCAGTTCCCCACCGTGGTAGAACCCACCAGCACTACGTCCATGTAGGGTCTCAGGCAATTCACCAGCATCTCGGCCGCCCCGCCGGTGGTGGTGCTTGTCAGGACATACACCGTGGAAAGGTTGAGATTCTCCCCTCCTTCTTCCGTCAGGCCGGTGTCGAAAGCAAGTTCACAGTTCCGGGCACTCTGCTTCTCGCTGTAACTCAACGAAGCCAGCGTACTGCCCAGGGCGGTGGCCGGAGCCAGGATGGAAGCCCAACGCTGCACGCTCCCCATGTTTCCACCGGCATTGTACCGCAAGTCGAGCACGAGATTGTCAATGCCGTTTTCGCGGCACCAGGCGGAGAACCGGAGTACCTCGGCATCCTGTTCCGCGCAGAAGCTGTTGTAGACAATGTAGCCCACGTGCCCGTCCAGTATGCCATAAGTGGGAATCACCGGGTCTTCCACCGCGCGGGGGGCAGGCAACAGCAGCGTGCGGTCTTCCACCACGTTCAGCGTTTCTTCCTCTTCTTCTTCCTCATCATCGTCCCCGTCTTCTTCGCGGGGCACATAGATGCCCACTACGAGGTTGTGGCTGTCCCCTTCCGTCAGCATCGCTTCGTTCTTCAGCGTGATGAGGGCAGTGTCCACGCGCATAATCCAGTCCCCGCGTTGCAGTCCGGCCTCTTCGGCAGGCGAACCGGGGATGACGTAGGTGACAAGGGCATAATAGGCTGTGTCGTTGTCGGGAATCCGGCTGAGCGAATAGTCGAAACCATAGACCGGTTCCGGCACGGAACTCAACGTGTCCACGGTGGAGAATCCGTTGTCGGCAGAAGCCCGCACATCGTCCAGAAATTCTTGGGGAGAAAGGAAGTAATTCAATTCTTCGGAAGCCGGGATTTCATCCCACCAAAGGTAATCCTCGCGCATCAGGCTGTCCAGCCACAAGTCGCGTGCCGTCAGCGGATAATACTCCGGCCAACGGTCAACCCCACAAGAAAAAAGCCAGGAAAGAGCCATCAGGGCGAGAAAGGCCGGCGCACAACAGGCCGGTCGTATTTTGTTTCTTCTCATTTTCACTCATTTGTACAAGTTTCCGGTTGCAAATGTAGCGAATTGTTCGGTTATCTGCGTACAATTCCATCCTAAAAATACCGGCCGGGGCAGATTGTCACAGTTTTGCAGCCAAATGAATCAGAAAGCGTAAATTTACGCACATCCGCTGACTCGTCCGTTTGCAGAAAATCTTCAGAAAACAGTCCTTTTCCTCGAAAACAGGATGCCGGAACAGCATTTTCCGGGTCGGGACTCCACCCGACACAAGTATCCCGGAAGCAGGCAACGTTTACACCTCCCCCAAAAACAGGCAACGAAGGCGAACGGAACAGGTACCGGGGCTGCTCCATGCAGGTATCGGACTTGCTCCATACAGGCATCGAAGTCGCTCCATACAGGTATGGAACACGTCCGATGCGGCAAAACAGCCCTGTCCGGACCGGTTGGGAGCCGTTTCGGGACAAGAATCCCCGCTATTTTCTTTGTAACGATTTTGCTACGCAGCTAAGTATGAGCGGAATGAGGTGTTTCCGTTCCGTTCTTTTCCACCAACTGCTCCATCGCCCGGAAACAGGCGATTCTCGTGCGTTTGAAAAGACAGAATGTCAAAATGTCAACCCAAAACCGGGACGCAGGCCGTCCCGGTCCAAGCAGGCATAAAAAAAACTGTCTCCCACCTTCCGCCACCCGACGGCGGAAAGAGGGAGACAGCCCTGTACCTACTGCGTCAAACCTGATCAGTAGGCATTCTTTTCTCCTTTGAACATATTGGTCACGGTCATCAGCATGATGCGCAGGTCGAGCAGGAACGTCCAGTTCTCGATGTACCACAGGTCGCGCCGCACACGCCCTTCCATCTGCGAGAGTTCTTTGGTCTCTCCCCGGAAGCCGGTCACTTGTGCCCACCCCGTGATGCCCGGCTTCACCAGGTGGCGCATCATGTATTTGTCAATCAGCTGCGAATATTCCTCGGTGTGCTTCAGCATGTGGGGACGCGGCCCCACCAACGACATATTTCCGAGGAACACGTTGATGAACTGCGGCATTTCGTCCAGATTGCTCTTGCGCAGGAAGTTGCCGAACTTCGTCTTGCGGGGGTCGTCTTTCGTGGCCTGCAAACGGTCGGAATCCTTGTTCACCTTCATCGAACGGAACTTGTAGCAAGTGAAGATTTTTCCGTTCTCGCCATTGCGCTCCTGCTTGAAGAAGATGGGTCCCGGCGAGGTCAGCTTGATGACGGTACCCACCACGATATACAGAATCGGGAAGACCGTAACCAGGAAAATAGAGGAGCACACCAGATCGAACGTACGCTTCACCAGTCTGTTCATCGGTTTCTGCAACGGTTCGTGCCGGATGGAGAGCACCGGCACATCGCCCAGCAATGTCAGTTCCAACTGGCGCTTCACGTAGTTGCGGACGTTGGGCACGCTGTAGAAACGGATCATGTTGTTCTCGCAATAGCGGATCAGTGCCAGCACATCATCCTTGCACACCGACGGGAGTCCGCAATAGAGTTCCTGCACCGGATGCTGCGGCAACCAGTCCCGCAACCGCTTCACTTCGTTGCGATAGGCTTCGCTCGCCGGATAATTGGCATCGGCATCTCCCTTGAAGAATATGCCCTCCACCTTGTAGCCATACGTCACGTCGCTCATCACGTCTTGCAGTTCCGTCATGTTGTCGCCGCCGCCCACCAGCACCACCGTTCTGATGTTTACACCGCGCATACGAATCGACTTCACAAAATGCCGCAACCCCAAACGCCAGCACACCAGCAGCAAGAAGAAGAGCAGATAGAAATACATCAGATAGGTGCGGGAAAAGTCGCTCACCTTTATCAGACTCAGAATGGTGAGGAAGAAAACCAGGTGCAACCCGACCGTGCCGAACAGACGGGCAACGATCTGTTCGGGCTGCACAATGCGGTAATGCAGAATCACCTTGAAAATGGAAATGCAAGGCACATAGCAGAGGTTGGACAGTCCCATATATGTGTTCAAAGGTATGGACGCCGCCGCCGGGTCGTTCTCCTTCAGCACAAAATAGACCAATAACATCGAAAGATTCAACCATACGAAATCGCCCACTATGGCGATGTCACGAATAAATTCAGAACGTTCTGATGCCAACTGTTTCATAACCGTGTGTTGTTTTGTTTTCTGTTAAAGCAATCTTCCGGAAAAATGACTTTAAACCGTTTTATTCCTTTTTTAATAGTCCACGGGCAAAGATACGGAAGAAATCCAACAATCCGCCCGATACTTCAACAAAATTTTCATCAAGAACAAAACGAAGCCACACGGGCAACCAAGGATTCACGGACAGATTTAGTACATTTGCCCCCGGATTTGCCCATTCCGCATAAAAGGGGTGCGCCCCCTGTGGCAGATGCGGAAGCAGTCAGACCCGAACAGCTACACCTTATTAATATATGAACATGATGGAAGAAGAAGACAAAAAGCAACTCAACCAACACAACAAGCAGGAGTACCCACCCATGCACACGTGCGAACACATCGTTAACCGCACAATGATGAACATGTTCGGATGCGGACGGTCTATCGCCGCACACATCGAACGCAAAAAGAGCAAGCTGGACTACCGGCTGGAGCGATGCCCCACCGACGAAGAAGTGGCCCGTATCGAAAGCACCGTGAACGAAGTCATCGCGCAGCACCTGCCCGTGACAACCGAATTCATCACCCAGGCAGAAGCGTCCGGACGTTTCGACCTGGGACGCCTTCCGCAGAACGCCTCGGAAACGGTACGGGTCGTGAAAGTAGGCACCTACGACGAATGCCTCTGCATCGGCACACACGTGGGCAACACGCAGGAAATAGGGACTTTCCACATCGTCAGCCACCAATGGGACGAAACGGGCAAGTGCTGGAGAATGCGCTTCAAACTCGGCAAGCCTTAAGAGCAACACGTGCCGGATGCACCTTGCCCCGGTCGGTACAACCAGCCCGGTCGGCATCCGGATGAAACGGTTGCCACGAAGCGGAAGAATGCTAAACTTTTTGAATGTTTACTTTGTTTCTTTAAAAAGAATGTTTATTTTTGCACGAAAGTTGATGCAAGACTGTCATGAAACTCCGGGTTCTCATACGAATAGTGGTCATCGTGTGCATCGTATTGGTCTGCACGGGATTTGCCGTATTCTCGTATCTGCGCCTGAGCACCGCAGACCGTCAAAAGGACTTCAACCTGTATGCACTGGTGCCCCAGAATGCCGTGGCCGTGCTGGAGACCGACCGCATGGCGGGTCTGGTGGAAAACATCAACGAACTGACGTGCAGCAAAGACAACCACTTCCTGTATGCTTCGGAACTGTTTGTGTACCTGAAGAAGTATCTCCATCTGCTGACAGACGACACGCCGCACGGACTGAGCAAACAGATGAACAAGATGCTGCTCAGCTTCCACGAACCGAACCACCCCACCAACCAGGTGCTTTATTGCAGCCTGGGAGTGGGAGATGCCGCCCTGGTGGAACGTTTCGTCCAGAAATATTGTGCCAATGTGTTTCCTTCCAAAGAGTTCCGGTACAGGGACGAGAAGATACGCATCTACTCCATGACCGACGGGCGTTTCCTGGCTCTCTACCTCACAGAAGATTTTCTGGTTGCCAGTTTCCAGAAACGGCTGGTGGAACAGGTGATTGACGCACGACAGGACAAACGCTCACTGCTCGAACTCGCTTCTTTCAAACAGATGTACACCGGCAAGCACAGCAACGTGGCTGCCACCGTGTATGTGCGCACGAATGCCATCAGGCTGGGAACGGACGACGGCCGGACACATGCACTGATGCGGTTTGGAAGCTGGGCGGAGTTTGACATGCTGTTTGACAATCAGGCCATCTATTGTTCCGGCATCAGTTACGATTCCGACACCACGCAGACATTCACGGACATATTGCGCAACCAACAACCGTTGACGGGCTTTTTCGGCGAAGAACTGCCCGCTACCACGTTCTACCACGACTGCCGATCCATTGAATCCCTAAAGGAAGATACAACAAAGTGGGAAGACTATCTGGCACGTTTTGCCGGAGGAAGTGCCTTGTACTGCCTGTTTCAACCCGCACCCGACACAGATGCCGGGCAGCCTTGCGTCCTCCTGCGCATCCCCCTGACACATACCCAAGAAGCCAAGAGAAAACTGTTTGCTACTTTCCGCCCCACGCGCATACGGAAGTCCGTACACCCCACACAAAAAATCTATTCATACCGGGTAGCGGACAACTCCCTGCTTTCCCAACTGACCGGCATTGACGATCCTGACCTGCATACCTATGTCTGCTTTTACCGGGATGCACTGCTCATCGCTCCCGACATCCAAAGCCTGTCTGCCTACATCAAAGCACTGGAAACGGGAGAGACGCTGACCACCTTACCCATGTACGAAATGGTCACTGCGAGTCTGGTGCCGACATACAATTACGTCATGGTGGGAGACATTGAAGCAATGATGCAACAACCGGCTGCTTACACGAGGCTGGTTCCCAACTTCTTCTTCCGCCATTCCGAATTCTTCCGCCACTTCCTGCTTTCCATACAGTTCATGTGCACGGACGACGGTACCGTATCTTCCAACATCGTCCTATTATATAAAGGTGAAGAAATATTTGCACCGGTTGCCTTGGACTGACGGAACAACAGAAGCCTCTCCCTTTGTACAGCTACACTCCTATGTTTCTGCCGGAAAGAACAGAAGCATAACAGCACGCTATTTCTTAGAAACAGTCTAAAAAAGTCCATCCCCTTTACTTTTTACCGGATTTCTTTTGGCATTTCATGTAAAAGGTATATCTTTGCAATAGAATTAAAAATGCAATGATTACAATTTTAAACCTATAAAATAAAGTAAGCATGGATGCGATAAAGAGATTGGAATCACAACACATCAGACCATCGGTGCAACGGATAGCCATCATGAAATACCTGATGGAGCATCGTACACACCCGACGGTGGAAGAAATCTATACGGCTCTTTCTCTTTCCATACCTACACTATCGAAGACCACGGTCTACAATACACTAAAGCTGTTGAGCGAGCACGGAGCAATCCAAACGCTCACCATAGATGAACACTACACATGTTACGATGCAGATACAAGCCCCCACGGCCACTTCCTATGCAAACGTTGCGGAAAGATATACGATGTGGAAGGGAAAGTGGAACAAGTGGAACACTGCGAAATAGTGGAAGGACACTTCGTACAGGAGATTCACTACTATTACAAAGGTATCTGCAAGGCATGTTGCCAAGAGGGAAGTTTGAGTGAAACAAACGATAATTAACTAATTCAAATCATTTAAAATCTGAAAAAAATGAAGAAGTTTAGATGTACTGTCTGCGGTTATGTACATGAAGGAGACGCAGCTCCCGAGAAGTGCCCGTTGTGCAAGGCACCCGCCAGCAAATTTGTTGAAGTAGAAGAAGCTACCGAGAACGGTCCGTTGACATTTGCCGATGAACACGTTATCGGCGTGGCCAAAGGTTGCGACGAGGAAATGATCAAAGACCTGAACAATCACTTCATGGGCGAATGCACAGAAGTCGGTATGTATCTGGCCATGAGCCGGCAGGCAGACCGCGAGGGCTATCCCGAAGTGGCAGAGGCTTTCAAACGCTATGCCTGGGAAGAAGCCGAACACGCTGCCAAATTCGCCGAACTGCTGGGCGATTGCGTGTGGGACACCAAGACCAACCTGGAGAAGAGAATGAACGCCGAATCGGGCGCATGCGAAGACAAGAAACGCATCGCTACCCGTGCCAAGGCATTGAACCTGGATGCCATCCACGACACTGTACACGAAATGGCCAAGGATGAGGCCCGTCACGGCAAAGGCTTTGAAGGACTGTACAACCGTTACTTCAAGAAATAACAGGCACTTGCGTCGAGAGATGAGATGGAACAGGAGGTGAACACGAATCGGAGGTGTTCACCTCTTTTCGTATTCATTTCCCCCGTCCGTCTGCAAGCCATCCGCAAGAAGTATGGCATCCCCGAAGGCAGTCGCTACCTCTTCTCACTCTGTACCCTTGAACCGAGGAAGAACCTCACCCGCGCTGTCAGCGTAAACATTCGAACAAATGCATACAAAGTTTCTTATGACCAGTTCAGTTCCCTGCGCCTACTGAAGAATACCATCAACAAGAATACACGGAAATATTATTTCCTGGGAGCCATCCCCGTGTGGAAGAAGATAAAGGCCGAAAAACCTGAACCAAAGAAGCACAATAAAAAATAAATCCATCATTACCATCTACCCGTGGGCAGTTATTGAATCGACGTCCACACGAATGGAAGCTGCAACATCCGGAAAGTATATCGACAAAACAGGAGGAGGAATCCGGCAACCGGTGCTGACTGCAACATATAGGTTCAACAAAACAATAGCGACTGCAACTATTAGGTTCATAGGGGCAGTCGCTATTAGTATATATAAAGGTTTAATACCTATAGTTTACCGAATGCTTACTTACCCACCCAAAGAACACGAACCAAAAAAAGAGTTGCCCCATCACGGGACAACTCTTCTCAACGTCAAGGATAGAATAGTGGAATTTTATTCGGCTTTGGACTCTTCAGCAGCTACTGTCTGCTCTGCTGCTTTCACTTCCTCTGCTGCGGGAGTATCTTGCTCGCTGGCAGAGGCAGCGGTGGCAGCTGAACTCTTCTTCGAACGGCGGGTACGTGTCTTCTTCACGCTCTTCTCTTTCGCCATGTTCTCGTTGTAATCAACAAGTTCGATGAAGCACATTTCTGCATTGTCGCCCAAACGGTGTCCGGTCTTAATGATACGGGTGTAGCCACCGGGACGGTCGGCCACTTTCACGGAGATTTCTTTAAACAGTTCGGTCACAGCATATTTGTCCTGCAAGTAGCGGAACACAACACGGCGCGAATTGGTCGTGTCGTCCTTGGAGCGGGTAATCAAAGGCTCAACGTATTTCTTCAGTGCCTTGGCCTTTGCAACGGTCGTAGTGATTCTTTTGTGCTTGATCAGCGAAATAGCCATGTTGGACAACATAGCCTTACGGTGAGCAGCAGTACGACCCAAGTGGTTGAATTTTCTGTTATGTCTCATTTCGTTTTATTCTTTATCTAATTTGTACTTAGAAATATCGGTTCCAAACGACAGATTCAGACTTTCCAGCAAATCATCAAGCTCGGTAAGCGATTTCTTTCCGAAATTCCTGAACTTCAGCAAATCAGTCTTGTTGAATTGAACTAGGTCGCCCAACGTTTCCACGTCAGCGGCTTTCAAACAGTTGAGGGCACGCACGGAGAGATCCATATCGACCAGCTTCGTCTTCAGCAATTGACGCATGTGCAGCACTTCTTCATCAAACTCTTCATTGCCGTCGGAGTCGTTCGCCTCCAGCGTAATCTTCTCGTCCGAGAAGAGCATGAAGTGATAAATCAGAATCTTGGCTGCTTCCTTCAAGGCTTCTTTCGGGTGTATGGAACCGTCGGTAGTAATCTCCAGCACCAGCTTATCGTAGTCCGTCTTCTGTTCTACACGGAAAGGTTCAATCTGGTACTTGACATTACGTATCGGAGTATAAATAGAATCGATAGGAATCACGTTCACATCGGTGCAGAGGTCGCGGTTTTCGTCGGCCGGCACATATCCCCGCCCCTTGTTAATCGTAACGTCTATCTGCATTGTAGCTTTTGAATCTAAATGACAAATAACCAATTCAGGATTTAACACTTCAAATCCCGTCAAATACTTACCGATGTCACCGGCCTTAAATTCAGTCGAATTCTCGACCGTAATACTAACCTTCTCGCTCTCGAATTCTTCAACGATTTGCTTGAACCGAACTTGCTTCAGGTTCAAGATAATGTTAGTGACATCCTCTTTTACTCCCGGCACACTGGAAAATTCGTGTTCCACTCCCTCTATCTTAATAGTAGTAATGGCAAAACCTTCCAATGATGAAAGCAAGATGCGGCGTAACGCATTACCCACGGTAATGCCAAAGCCGGGTTCCAACGGACGAAACTCAAACTTACCGAATTTCGAATCCGCTTCCAACATTATTACTTTATCAGGTTTTTGAAATGCTAATATCGCCATGGAATCAATTATTATTTAGAATACAATTCTACTATCAAATGCTCTTTAATGTTTTCAGGAATATCGGCTCTTTCAGGCATGTGCAACAACTTACCTACCTTGGTGTTGTCATCCCACTCCAGCCAAGGATACTTGCTGTGGTTGAAGCCGGCCAAAGAGTTGGCAATCACTTCCAGGGATTTCGAACGTTCGCGCACGCCCACCAACTGGCCGGGCTTTACGCTATAAGAGGGAATGTTCACAACCTCACCATCGACAGTGATGTGCTTGTGGCTCACCAACTGACGTGCTGCGGCACGGGTCGGCGCAATACCCAAACGGTATACCACATTGTCCAACCGTCCTTCAAGCAATTGGAGAAGCACTTCACCCGTAATACCCTTGGCCTTGGCAGCCTTCTCAAACAGGTTGCGGAATTGTTTTTCCAACACGCCATAAGTGTATTTGGCTTTCTGTTTCTCACGAAGTTGAATACCATATTCCGAAGTTTTTCTCTTTCTTGCATTACCATGCTGTCCGGGAGGATAGTTCTTTTTAGCCAACACCTTGTCTGGTCCAAAGATTCCTTCACCGAATCTGCGGGCGATTTTTGTTTTTGGTCCAATATATCTAGCCATTTCTTTTTTCTGTTTTAATTGTTATTCATGAACTCAATTTGTTGCAGCCGCGATTGTAGAGAAGAAATACAATCAAAAACAAAATCAAGTTTCACTATAAAAAGATAACTCACACTCTGCGTCTTTTCGGAGGACGACAGCCATTGTGCGGCAGCGGAGTCACATCAATGATTTCAGTCACTTCGATACCGGCACCGTGGATTGTCCGAATAGCCGACTCACGTCCATTGCCCGGACCTTTCACATACGCCTTTACCTTTCTCAGGCCAAGATCATACGCTACCTTGGCGCAATCTTGGGCAGCCATCTGGGCTGCATAGGGAGTGTTCTTCTTCGATCCTCTGAATCCCATTTTTCCGGCAGAAGACCAAGAGATTACCTGTCCTTCACTATTAGCCAGAGAAACAATGATGTTATTAAAAGATGAATGAACATGCAACTGCCCGTTGGCATCCACCTTTACATTTCTTTTTTTTGCTGCAACTGTTTTTTTTGCCATATCAACAATTATTATTTAGTAGCTTTTTTCTTATTAGCAACGGTCTTCTTCTTACCCTTGCGCGTGCGGGCATTGTTTTTCGTGCTTTGGCCTCTCACCGGCAATCCGAGACGATGACGCACGCCCCGATAGCAGCCGATGTCCATCAAACGCTTAATGTTCATTTGAACTTCAGCGCGGAGGTCACCCTCCACCTTGTACTCTGCGCCAATGATTTCACGAATCCTGGCTGCCTGTTCGTCCGTCCAGTCTTTCACTTTCAGGTCTTTATCCACGCCTGCTTTTGCTAAAATTTTTGCAGAACTACTGCGACCTATGCCATACACATAGGTCAACGCTATCTCACCTCGCTTGTTTTGAGGCAAATCAACACCAACTATTCTTATAGCCATATACTACCAACTATTTTTTGTGCAAAAATAATAAATTATCCTTGACGTTGTTTATACTTAGGATTTTTCTTGTTAATAACATACAAACGGCCTTTACGTCTGACGATTTTACATTCTGGCGTACGTTTCTTTAAAGATGCTCTTACTTTCATATCTCAATTTTATTTATATCTAAATACAATTCTTCCCTTTGTCAAATCGTAAGGAGACATTTCGACTCTTACCTTGTCTCCCGGTAAAATCTTGATGTAGTGCATCCGCATCTTACCGGAAATATGCGCAGTAATCTCATGCCCGTTTTCCAATTCAACACGAAACATTGCGTTAGACAATGCTTCAACAATAACTCCATCTTGTTCTATTGCAGATTGCTTTGCCATATTATCTTTTTAAATTGCTTTATCTCCCAATACTTCTTCAATGAAATCGAACGTCGACAAAATATCGGCTTTACCTTTCCGTACCACAATGGTATGCTCAAAATGGGCAGCGCACTTACGATCCCTTGTTCTGGCAGTCCATTTATCAGGTTCCAACACGATTTCGTGGTTTCCCATTGTTACCATTGGTTCAATGGCAATACACAATCCTGATTTCAGCAATGTGCCATAGCCACGTCTTCCATAGTTGGGCACCTGGGGATCTTCGTGCATCTCCTTACCAATGCCGTGTCCAACAAATTCACGGACTACACCGTAGGAATTGTCCTCACAATGTTTTTGTATGGCATACCCGACATCTCCCAGACGCTTACCCTGCACAGCATTCTGTATACCCAGGAACAAAGCTTCTTTGGTTACTCTCAACAGCTTGCGTACCTCCTCATCCACCTCGCCCACACAAAATGTATAGGCCGAATCTCCACAGAAACCGTTCATGCAGGTACCGCAGTCCACCGAAACAATGTCTCCTTCCTTCAACACAACATCTCCCGGAATGCCATGCACCACCTGCTCATTCACAGAGGTACAAATGGAAGCCGGAAAAGGGTCTCCATATTGGTTCGGGAATCCCTTGAATGTAGGAACGGCACCGTTGTCTCTGATAAATTCTTCGGCAACCTTGTCCAATTCACCGGTCGTAACACCCGGTTGAACCAGTTTCGCCACCTCAGCCAGGGTTCTTCCCACAAGCTGGTTGCTTTCACGGAGCAGCTCTATTTCATCTTCAGTTTTAAGAAATATCATTTATTTCAAAAATTAATATGCTGCAATATTCCCACTACGTCCCCTGATACGCCCCGACTTCAACAATCCGTCATAATGCCTCATCAGCAGATGACTTTCAACCTGTTGGAGTGTATCAAGAACAACACCTACAAGAATTAACAAAGATGTACCGCCAAAAAACTGGGCGAATTCCGTCTGCACCCCGAATATACCGGCAAACGCAGGCATAATGGCAACAAAAGCCAAGAAGAAAGAACCCGGCAAAGTAATGCGTGACATAATGACATCGATGTAATCTGCAGTTTGCTTCCCCGGCTTGATGCCCGGAATAAAGCCATTGTTGCGCTTCATGTCCTCTGCCATCTGAGTCGGATTGATGGTAATCGCAGTGTAGAAATACGTGAACAGTATGATCAACACTGCAAATATCAGATTATACCAGAAACTCGTATGATCGGTCAATGCCTGCACAAAACCACTCGCATTCTCGATGTTGGAGAAGCCCACAATTGTAATGGGAATGAACATAATGGCCTGCGCAAAAATGATCGGCATCACATTGGCAGCATTTACTTTCAGAGGGATATACTGCCGGGCACCACCATATTGTTTGTTTCCGACAATCTTTTTCGCATACTGCACAGGAATCTTCCGCGTGCCTTGCACCAACAGGATGGCCAAAGCAATAACCACCAGCAGCACAATCAGCTCGATGAGGAACATTATCAGTCCACCGGTCTTTTCTGTCATGCGCGAAACCAATTCCTGGAACAATGACTGCGGCAAACGGGCAATGATACCCACCATGATAATCAGCGAAATGCCATTGCCAATTCCCTTGTCCGTAATTCTCTCACCAAGCCATAAAATGAACATACTTCCAGCCGCCAAAATGATGGTAGAAGTAACCATAAACGGGAACCAATCTAATGAAGCATTTAAGGAAGGACCAGCCTGCATTTTCAGATTAATCAAATAGGAAGGAGCCTGGAAAACCAGAATGAAAATAGTCAAGTAACGTGTGTACTGATTCATTTTCCGCCTGCCACTCTCGCCCTCACGCTGCAACTTCTGGAAGTAGGGAACAGCGATTCCCAACAACTGAATCACAATGGAAGCAGAGATGTAAGGCATGATTCCCAATGCAAAAATGGATGCATTAGAGAATGCTCCTCCTGAAAACATGTTTAACAAGGCCAAGAGTCCCCCACTTGTTTGTTCATGCAATTTTGTCAGCATCGTCGGATTGATGCCCGGCAATACGACATACGAACCTAATCGGTAAATTGCCACAAACAATATGGTTATGAGGATCCGTTGTCTCAGATCCTCAATATTCCATATATTCTTTAATGTTTCAATAGTTTTTCTCATTGAATTTAGAGTTTTACTACTTCCCCACCTACAGCTTCAATGGCAGCTACTGCACTCTTGGAGAATGCATGCGCCTCCACCTTCAACTTAGCAGTCAAAG
This sequence comes from uncultured Bacteroides sp., assembly GCA_964413805.1. Lineage (GTDB taxonomy): Bacteria > Bacteroidota > Bacteroidia > Bacteroidales > Bacteroidaceae > Bacteroides. Next base: position 29,046 of record CAYPUJ010000004.1, read on the forward strand.
TCCCGTTACCTAATACCTTTACCAGTTTTTTGGGAGAAATGAAACCGGCGGCAATCAAGTCGTTGATACCAACAACCTGCAAACCCTTCTTTTCGGCCAATCCCTGGATTGTATCTAAGTTGATAGCTTTGTACTCTACGCGGTTGATATTCTTAAAGCCGAACTTAGGCACACGGCGTTGAAGCGGCATCTGACCACCTTCAAAACCTATTTTCTTAGAATATCCGGATCTAGATTTGGCACCCTTGTGACCTCTGGTAGAAGTACCACCCAAGCCAGACCCCGGACCACGGCCAATCCGCTTTCTTGTTCTGGTAGATCCGGCTGCTGGTTTTAAATTACTCAAGTTCATATTGTAATCTGATTTACATTCAACAAATATATTACTGCACAATGGTAACCAAGTGTTTCACTTTGTTCACCATTCCCAAGATAGAAGGATTAGAGTCATGTTCAACCACATGGTTCAACTTCCGAAGTCCAAGTGCATCCAGTGTTCTTTTCTGATCCTTGGGAGCACCAATTCTGCTCTTAACTTGTTTAATCTTTATAGTTGACATACAAATTCCTCCTTTATCCTTTAAATACTTTTTCAATGCTGATTCCTCTGTTCTGGGCAACCATGCGGGCATCGCGCATTTCACTCAAAGCCAAAATAGTTGCCTTGACCAAATTGTGGGGGTTGGAAGAGCCTTTGGACTTTGCCAAAACGTCCGTAATACCTACGCTTTCAAGCACTGCACGCATAGCTCCCCCGGCAACCACACCGGTTCCGTGAGAAGCCGGCTTGATGAACACTTCAGCACCACCAAACTTTGCAGATTGTTCGTGAGGAACAGTGCCCTTCAACACCGGTACCTTGGTCAAGTTCTTTTTTGCGGCTTCAACACCCTTGGCGATAGCAGCAGTCACTTCACCTGCTTTGCCGAGTCCCCAACCGATGATACCTTCTTCGTTACCTACTACCACGATGGCGGAGAAACTAAAAGTTCTACCACCTTTGGTAACTTTAGTCACGCGGTTGATGGCGACCAATCTATCTTTCAGCTCAATATCGCTGGTAATTTTAACTTTATTATTAAGTCCTGCCATAATGATTAAAATTTAAGTCCACCGTTACGAGCGGCATCAGCCACTTCTTTTACTCTCCCATGATACAAGTAACCATTACGGTCGAAAACAACAGCAGTAATACCTGCCTCTTGAGCCCGTTTGGCAATCAGTTCGCCCACCTTGGCAGCCTGTTCTTTCTTCGTCATCTTCTCGGTCATGCCCAAAGAAGAAGCCGCAGCCAGCGTTTTATGTTCCAGATCATCGATAAGCTGAACATAAATCTGCTTATTGCTCCTAAATACGCTCATACGCGGACATTCGGCTGTACCCGAAATCTTATTGCGTATTCTATATTTAATCTTAATTCGTCTTTCTACTTTTGTTGTCATAACATTCATTTTAAAAGATTACTTGGCACCGGCCGATTTACCAGACTTTCTGCGAATCTCTTCGCCCACAAACTTAATACCCTTTCCCTTATAAGGTTCAGGTTTGCGGAAAGAACGTATTTTAGAGCAAACTTGACCCAACAACTGCTTGTCGCACGATTCCAGAATAATCAATGGGTTCTTATTTCTTTCGGACTTCGTTTCAACCTTAATCTCAGGGGGCAATTGTATAAATATATTGTGCGTATAACCCAAAGCCAATTCAATGATATTGCCTTGGTTGGAAGCACGATAACCTACGCCCACAAGCTCCATCTCTTTCTTATACCCTGTGGACACACCCACAACCATGTTTTGAACCAACGCACGATACAAACCATGAAAAGCATGTTTCTGCTTCGGATTGTCCAACATGGCATTTTCCTTCTCAGCCAAAGTCACATGAGCATCTTCGATGGTAACACTGATAGCAGGATTTATATATTGGCTTAATTCACCTTTAGGTCCTTTCACTGTAATCACATCTCCATTCATTGTCACCGTCACACCGGCAGGTATAGCAATGGGTAATTTTCCTATTCTAGACATAGCTCATCCTCCAATTAATATACATAACACAATACTTCACCACCAATCTTGAGCTCAGTAGCTTCCTTGTCAGTCATCACACCCTTGGAAGTCGAAATGATAGCAATACCCAAGCCGTTAATCACACGCGGCATATCTTTGTACCCGGTGTATTTACGTAGACCCGGAGAAGAGACTCTCTTCAGCTGCTTAATCGCATTCACCTTATTTACCGGATCATACTTCAAGGCCACCTTGATAGTGCCTTGAGGACCATCTTCTACAAACTTGTAATTAAGAATGTAGCCTTTTTCAAAAAGAATCTTCGTGATTTCTTTTTTCAAATTTGAAGCCGGCACCTCTACCACTCTGTGCTTTGCCTGAATGGCGTTGCGCAACCTCGTCAAATAATCTGCTATTGGATCTGTCATATAGAGATAAATTAAATTAATCAGGACTACCCTGACAATATTTAAACAAAAATTTTACCAACTTGCCTTTTTCACGCCCGGGATAAGCCCATTAGAAGCCATCTCACGGAATTGGATTCTGGAGATACCGAACTGACGGATGTACCCTTTCGGACGCCCGGTCAGCTTGCAACGGTTATGCAAACGGATTGGATTAGAATTCTTAGGAAGATCTTGCAGCTTTTGAGCAGCCTCGTAAGCCTCCGCAGGGCTACCTGTTCTAATAATCTGTTTCAACGCAGCACGCTTTTCGGCATACTTGGCTACTAATTTGGCACGCTTCACCTCGCGTGCTTTCATCGATTCTTTTGCCATACAATATCAATCTTTTTTAGCATTCTTAAACGGTAAACCAAATTCCTTCAACAGGGCATATCCTTCTTCATCTGTCTGTGCAGAAGTCACAAATGTAATATTCATGCCCATAATTCTTGTGATGCTATCAATGTTGATCTCAGGGAAAATGATTTGTTCCTGGATGCCCAAAGTGTAATTTCCTCTCCCGTCAAACTTGCTCTCAATACCCTTGAAGTCACGGATACGCGGCAAAGCTACACGAATCAACTTTTCCAAGAACTCGTACATTCTTTCCCGACGCAACGTTACCATTACGCCAATCGGCATCTTCTTACGCAACTTGAAATTTGCAATATCTTTGCGGGAAACTGTGGCCACAGCCTTTTGACCCGTGATAGCACTCAACTCACTAATCGCCACATCAATTATCTTCTTGTCGGCAACAGCCATGCCCAAACCCTGATTGATAACAATCTTCTTGAGCACGGGAATCTGCATCGTAGAAGAATACTGGAATTGCGATTTCAACGCAGGCGCAATGCGCTCTGCATATTCTTTCTTAAGAGTAGCAGTATTATTCATCACTTGATCTCCTCTCCTGATTTTTTAGCATAACGCACTAAAGTGCCTTCGGCATTTCTCTTTCTACCAATACGGGTCGGTTTACCTGTCTTCGGATCAACCGGATTCAAATTAGACAGATGAACAGAAGCTTCCTGTTTCACAATGCCTCCCTGAGGATGTTTCGCACTTGGCTTCGTACTTTTGGAAACCATATTGATACCTTCGACAATAGCACGGTTTTTACTTACAAGCACTTTCAATACACGACCGGTTCTGCCCCTGTCTTCACCGGCATTCACATAAACTGTATCGCCTTTCTTAATATGTAATTTAGCCATTACCTAAAACTTTTACAAAATTAAAGTACTTCAGGAGCAAGTGAAACAACCTTCATATTCGTTGCACGCAATTCACGAGCCACCGGCCCGAAGATGCGGCTGCCTCTGATTTCACCTGCATTGTTCAACAACACGCAAGCATTGTCATCAAAGCGAATATAAGAACCGTCCGGACGGCGGATTTCCTTCTTCGTACGCACAATCAAGGCTTTCGATACTGCACCCTTCTTTATATCACTTGAGGGGATCACGCTCTTTACAGCCACCACAATCACATCCCCCACAGAAGCATAACGGCGACCTGTACCTCCTAAAACGCGGATACAGAGTGCTTCTTTTGCTCCACTGTTATCACATACTGTCAGTCTGGATTCTGCTTGTATCATAATTACTTAGCTTTTTCAATTATTTCTACCAATCTCCATCTTTTAGTCTTGCTCAAAGGACGAGTTTCCATAATGCGTACAGTATCTCCCACATTGCATTCGTTCTTTTCATCATGAGCATGAAACTTCTTCGTCTTGCTGACGAACTTTCCATATATCGGGTGTTTTTCCTTGAATTTGGCAGCTACGGTGATCGTTTTGTCCATCTTCGTGCTTACGACAACACCCGTTCTTTCTTTTCTTAAATTTCTTGCTTCCATCACCGTTATTTATTTTCAAGTTCTCTTTCGCGCAATACGGTTTTCATACGCGCAATGGTCCTACGTAATTGTTTGATTTGGGCAGTATTATCCAGCGGAGAAATCGAATGGTTAAGAATCATTTGATTATAATTAGCCACCTCTGCTGCTACTCTTTCTACCAAGTCACTAGTAGACATTTCTCTAATTTCTGCAATCTTCATCATACTTCTTACGCATTTTGGTTTTGAATATCATAATCGCGTCTTACCACAAACTTGGTTGTAATGGGCAACTTTTGTGCAGCCAAACGCAAGGCTTCTTTTGCCACTGCGTAGGATACTCCATCCGCCTCAATAATGATTCTTCCCGGCGTAACAGGTGCAACAAAACCTTCGGGATTACCTTTACCCTTACCCATACGTACATCCGCAGGTTTTTTCGTAATGGGTTTGTCGGGGAAAATGCGAATCCATATCTGTCCCTGACGTTGCATATACCGAGTCACGGCCACACGTGCAGCTTCAATCTGACGGCCCGTAATCCACTTCGTCTCCAAAGCCTTGATGCCAAAAGACCCGAAAGCCAACTGGTTTCCCCGTTGGGCGTTGCCTTTTTGACGGCCTTTCTGCTGTCTTCTGAATTTTGTTTTTTTCGGTTGTAACATAGAATTCCTAAAAATCAAATTCGTTAGCGATTGTTATTTCTCTTTCTTTTGAAGTTCTTCCCGCCGTTGCCGGAATTTCCACGCGCGCTTTCTTTGCTCTGCGTAAAGTTCGGAGCCAATTCTCTTTTTCCATACACTTCACCACGGCAAATCCAAACCTTGATACCCAGCAAACCGACTTTCGTCAATGCTTCAGCATGGCAGTAATCAATATCTGCCCTAAATGTATGCAACGGGGTTCTACCTTCCTTATACATTTCGGAACGCGCTATTTCAGCACCGTTCAAACGCCCCGAAATTTGAATCTTAATGCCCTCGGCACCCATACGCATCGTGTTGGCAATGGCCATCTTGATAGCACGGCGATAGGCAATCTTGCCTTCTACTTGTCGGGCAATGTTGTTTGCCACGATGACTGCATCCAACTCGGGCTTTTTCACTTCGAAGATGTTTATCTGGATATCCTTATCGGTAATCTTTTTCAACTCCTCCTTCAGTTTGTCAACTTCCTGTCCCCCTTTACCGATAATGATTCCCGGACGTGCAGTACAAATGGTAATAGTCACGAGCTTCAGCGTCCGTTCTATCACTATCCTCGACACACTGGCACTGGCGGCTTTTACAAAACGAGCATTCAAATATTTGCGGATCTTACTATCTTCCAGCAATGAATCACCGTAATTCTTTCCACCATACCAATTGGAATCCCAACCTCTGATTATTCCTAAACGGTTACTTATTGGATTAACTTTTTGTCCCATTTACACCTTAATTTTGATCTTCGTTATTATTCTTAGAATCAACGAACAGCGTCACGTGATTCGAACGTTTGCGAATCCGGTAGGCTCTCCCTTGCGGAGCCGGTCTCATACGTTTGAGCGTAGCACCGCAATCAACAAAAATGCGCGTTACATACAATTCGCCACTTTCTGCCTTACGTTCGTTCTTCTGTTCCCAATTGGCAATCGCGGAACGAAGCAACTTTTCCACCCTGGCAGCAGCCTCTTTCGAGGAAAACTTCAGCACGCCAAGTGCACGGTTCACCTCCATCCCGCGAATCATGTCAGCCACGAGACGCATCTTACGGGGGGAAGTAGGAACATTCCGCAGTTTTGCATAATACATGGTTTTAAGGGCCTCTTTTCTTTCTTCAGCCGCTATTTTCTTTCTTGCTCCCATTATATTAATTTACTTTTTTATTATCTATCAATCCTGTCCTTTATTTCTTCTTATTACCTGCATGGCCTCTAAAGGTACGAGTGGGGGCAAATTCTCCCAACTTGTGTCCTACCATGTTTTCGGTAATATAGACGGGAATAAACTTATTCCCGTTGTGAACAGCAATAGTATGACCCACGAAATCAGGTGAAATCATCGAAGCCCTCGCCCACGTCTTAACCACAACCTTCTTGCCCGACTCATTCATGGCAAGCACCTTCTTCTCAAGCTTAACGTTAATGTACGGGCCTTTTTTTAATGAACGACTCATAAATTACTCAATTAATCAGATTACTTCTTTCTTCTTTCAATAATATACTTAGACGACTGTTTCTTCGGAGATCTAGTCTTAAGACCTTTCGCATACAATCCCTTGCGAGACCGCGGATGACCTCCGGAGGCACGTCCTTCACCACCACCCATCGGGTGATCTACCGGGTTCATAACCACACCACGGTTACGTGGACGACGTCCCAACCAACGAGTACGCCCAGCTTTACCAGAACTTTCCAATCCATGATCTGAATTACCTACACTGCCAATCGTGGCTTTGCAAGCACTGAGAATCTGACGAACTTCACCCGAGGGCAACTTTATCACGCAATACTTGCCTTCTCTCGAAGTCAACTGTGCAAAGTTACCTGCCGACCGAACCAAAGCAGCACCCTGTCCGGGACGCAACTCAATGTTATGAATCACTGTACCGACCGGAATGTTTTGCAAGGGGAGTGCATTCCCCACTTCAGGTGCTGCATTCTCTCCCGATACCACTGTCATACCGACTTGAAGTCCATTGGGAGCAATAATATACCGCTTTTCGCCGTCTGCATAAAACAACAATGCAATACGAGCCGAACGGTTCGGATCGTATTCAATTGTCTTAACTACTGCCGGCACACCATCTTTGTTTCTCTTGAAATCTATGATACGAATCACCTTGCGATGACCGCCACCAATGTAGCGCATTGTCATCTTGCCCTGATTGTTGCGACCGCCGGACGATTTCTTACCATATACAAGAGACTTCTCTGGTACTCGCGCAGTAATCTCTTCAAAAGTACCAATAATCTTATGTCTTTGCCCCGGTGTTGTGGGCTTAAATTTACGAACTGCCATTCTATTTAAATATTGCTATAAAAATCAATCGTATCTCCCTCTTTCAACGTAACAATGGCTTTCTTAAAGGCATTGGTACGCCCCTTGATAATACCTGTACGAGTATAACGGCTTTTGCTCTTACCTGCGTAACGCATCGTATTCACATCGACTACGCTCACGTTATAAAGGGCTTCTACCTCTTTCTTAATCTCCAGTTTGTTGGCCTCAGGACGCACAATAAAGCCAAAACGGTTGTTCGTCTTTTCTGTAATGCCCGTCATTTTTTCTGTCACCAACGGTTTTATAATGAATCCCATTTATCCAAGCCTCCTTTACTTTAAAATATTATCAATAGCGGAAAGTGCACTCTCTGTAAGCAGCAAAACTCCAGCATCCAATACCCGATAGGTATTCAGACCTGAAATAGACTGTACGTTAGCACCTTTCACATTTCGAGCCGACAAATATACATTTTTATTTGCATCTGATAAAACAAGGAGCAACTTTTTATCGGACACTTTAAGATTTTTTACCACAGCAAGAAAATCTTTCGTTTTGGGAGCCTCAAAAGTAAAGTCTTCCAACACGATAATCGAATTTTCCTGAGCCTTGTAAGACAAAGCCGACTTGCGGGCTAAGGCTTTCACTTTCTTATTCAGCTTGAATGAATAATCTCTGGGCTTCGGACCAAAAACACGTCCACCACCTACAAGCAGCGGCGAATTCAAGTCTCCACGGCGTGCACCGCCACCACCTTTCTGGCGACCGATTTTGCGTGTAGAACCGCTCACTTCGCTTCTCTCCTTCGACTTGTGCGTACCCTGCCGCTTATTTGCCATGAATTGCTTCACAGCCAGATAAATAGCATGGTCGTTCGGCTTAATTCCGAAGATAGATTCGTCCAACGTAACCTTTCTTCCCGTGTCTTCACCTTTGATGTTATATACGCTAACTTCCATTACTTTTCAATTAAAACGATTGAACCTTTGCAACCGGGAACCGACCCCTTGATGAGTAAGAGATTGTGTTCCGCAATTACCTTTAACACTTGCAGGTTTTGTATAGTAACCCTGTCTCCGCCAAGCCGGCCGGCCATGCGCATTCCTTTGAATACCTTGGCAGGATAAGAGCACGCACCGATAGACCCCGGCTTGCGGGCCCTGTTGTGCTGACCGTGAGTCGCCTGACCCACACCGCCAAAACCATGCCTTTTCACGACACCTTGAAAACCTTTTCCTTTGGAAGTTCCCACAACATCCACGAAAGTCGCGTCGTTGAAGAGTTCTACCGTCACAGTATCTCCCAGATTCAATTCTGTCTCAAATCCTTTGAACTCGGCCAAGTGTTTCTTGGGTGTTACTCCGGCCTTCTTGAAGTGCCCCATCAGCGGCTTCGTTGTATGCTTCTCTTTCTTGTCCTGGAAGCCCAACTGGATGGCTGCATAACCATCTTTTTCCACGGTTTTCACCTGAGTAACAACACAAGGACCTGCTTCGATAACAGTGCATGGCACGTTTTTGCCCTCGGCACTGAAAACGGATGTCATTCCGATTTTTTTTCCTAATAATCCTGGCATTTCACTTAAATTTTAGATTCATTCTTACACTTTGATTTCCACTTCCACGCCACTCGGCAATTCCAGCTTCATCAAGGCATCTACCGTCTTGGCTGTAGAACTATAGATATCGATCAATCTCTTATAAGAAGAGAGTTCGAACTGCTCGCGCGACTTCTTGTTCACAAAAGTCGAACGGTTCACGGTAAAGATGCGTTTGTGCGTAGGCAAAGGTATCGGGCCGCTGACAATGGCACCGGTCGCCTTCACCGTTCTCACAATCTTTTCAGCAGACTTGTCTACCAAGCTGTGGTCATAAGATTTCAATTTAATTCTGATTTTCTGACTCATTTCTTTCTTTATTAAATGGTTTATCATAAAATACTGAAAGAGTGTGGGCTAAGAGTCATTCGCTAGCCCACGCCTCTCAATATCCGGTCTTTTTTAGAGCAAATCTGTACGTCCTTTCACTTCTTCCAATACAGCCTTGGCAATGGAAGCAGACACTTGTGCATGATGAGAGTAAGTCATCGACGAGGTTGCACGTCCCGAAGTGATGGTACGCAAGGCGGTCACGTAGCCGAACATCTCGGCCAACGGCACCATAGCCTTTACAATGCGTGCGCCCGAACGACTCGATTCCATGCCTTCCACCTGACCACGGCGTTTGTTCAAGTCGCCAATCACGTCACCCATGTTTTCTTCCGGAGTCACAACTTCCAGCTTCATGATGGGTTCCATCAGCACAGGTCCCGCCTTGGAACAAGCGTTTTTGTAAGCCTGAATGGCGCAAATTTCAAACGAGAGCTGGTCGGAGTCCACCGGGTGGAAAGAGCCATCGAGCAACGTCACTTTCAGCGAATCCACCGGAAAGCCTGCCAGCACGCCGTTCTTCATAGCTGTCTGGAAGCCTTTCTGCACAGAGGGGATGAATTCCTTCGGAATGTTACCGCCCGTTACTTCGCTGATGAATTGCAAACCGCCTTCCTTGAAATCTTCGTCCACAGGACCTACGTTCACGATGATGTCGGCAAACTTACCGCGACCACCCGACTGTTTCTTGTAAACCTCACGCAGGTTGACTGTCTTTGTGATGGATTCCTTGTAGTTCACCTGCGGTCTGCCTTGGTTGCATTCCACCTTGAACTCACGCTTCAGACGGTCGATGATGATGTCCAGGTGAAGTTCGCCCATACCGGAGATAACAGTCTGCCCCGTCTGTTCGTCTGTGCGGACAGTGAAAGTCGGGTCCTCTTCAGCCAGCTTGGCCAAACCGTTGGACAGCTTGTCCATATCCTTCTGAGTCTTCGGCTCCACAGCGATACCGATTACCGGTTCCGGGAAGTCCATGGACTCCAATACAATCGGGGCATCCTCATCGCAAAGGGTGTCGCCTGTGCGGATATCCTTAAAGCCCACACCTGCACCTATATCACCGGCTGAAACCACTTCCACAGGGTTCTGCTTGTTAGAGTGCATCTGGAACAAACGGGATACCCGTTCTTTCTTGCCCGAACGGCTGTTATAAATGTACGAACCGGCCTCAACCTTACCGGAATAAACACGGAAGAAAGTCAAGCGGCCCACATAGGGGTCAGTGGCAATCTTGAAAGCCAATGCCGAAGTCTTTTCATCCTCACTTGGCTTGCGGTCTTCCTCTTCACCGGTACCGGGATTTGTACCTACAATGTTCGGGGTATCCAGCGGGGAAGGTAAGAATGCGCACACATAATCAAGCAATGTCTGCACGCCTTTGTTCTTGAACGAAGAACCGCACAGCATCGGCACGATTTCCATCTTCAGCGTACCGGCACGCAACGCACGCAAGATTTCTTCCTCGGTGATGGTAGCCGGATCGTCAAAGTATTTCTCCATCAACGCATCATCAAACTCAGCCACCTTTTCCAACATCTTTCCGCGCCATTCTTCGGCTTCGTCCTTGAGACTGGCAGGAACGTCCTCCACGTCATAGTCCGCACCCATTGTCTCGTCATGCCACAAGATGGCTTTCATCTTGATCAAATCAACAACACCCTTGAAGTTTTCCTCGGATCCAATCGGAATGACCACCGGACAAGGGTTTGCACCCAGTACCTCTTTCATCTGGCGAACAACTTCGAAGAAGTCCGCTCCCGAACGGTCCATTTTGTTTACATAACCAATGCGGGGAACGTTGTATTTGTCTGCCTGCCTCCACACGGTTTCCGACTGAGGTTCCACACCGCCCACGGCACAATAGGTAGCTACGGCACCGTCCAATACGCGCAGCGAACGCTCCACCTCGGCCGTAAAGTCCACGTGTCCCGGAGTGTCAATCAAGTTGATTTTATATTTATGACCGTCGTAGTTCCAATATGTCGTGGTAGCCGCAGAGGTGATGGTGATACCGCGTTCCTGCTCCTGTTCCATCCAGTCCATGGTAGCAGCGCCATCGTGTACCTCGCCAATCTTGTGCGTCAATCCCGTGTAGAACAAAATACGCTCGGAAGTTGTCGTTTTGCCGGCATCGATGTGAGCCATGATACCGATGTTACGTGTCAAATGTAAATCTTGTTTTGCCATATTCCTAATTCTTTTACTTTAAGCAACAGGTTAAACCAATCAGAATCTGAAATGGGCAAACGCACGATTGGCCTCGGCCATTCTGTGCATGTCTTCTTTACGTTTGAATGCACCTCCTTGCTCGTTGTAAGCGTCCATGATTTCGGCAGCCAGCTTGTCGGCCATCGACTTTCCGCCGCGTTTACGGGCAAAAGTAATTAAATTCTTCATAGAAACCGACTCCTTGCGGCTGGGACGGATTTCAGTCGGAACCTGAAACGTAGCACCACCCACCCGGCGGGACTTCACTTCCACTTGCGGAGTCACATTGTCCAAAGCTTTTTTCCAAATCTCCAATGCAGACTTCTCTTCGCTCTGCATCTTGTTATTCACCTTTTCCAAGGCAGCGTAGAAGATTTCATAAGAAGTGTTCTTCTTGCCGTCGTACATCAAATGATTGACAAACTTGGAAACTTTCACATCATTAAAAACGGGATCCGGCAGGATGACACGTTTTTTCGGTTTTGCTTTTCTCATCTGTTTTTCGAAAGAATAATGTGTTTTTTCGTTCTTGGCTGTTACTTCTGTCGTCTTCAACCTTCCCTCCGGAAGATTTACTCAACCCTTAGCATCTCCAACAAACTAAAAACGTAAGTTATTACATCTTAAAGTTTTTCTATACCTCGATCGTACCTTCCGTTTTATTTCTTCTTGGCAGGAGCCTGTCCCGGTTTCGGACGCTTGGCACCATACTTGGAACGTCTTTGTGTACGTCCGGCAACCCCCGCCGTATCCAACGTACCACGCACAATGTGGTAACGGACACCAGGAAGATCCTTTACACGACCACCACGCACCAGGACAATTGAGTGTTCCTGCAGGTTATGTCCTTCACCGGGGATGTAGGAGTTCACTTCCTTACCATTTGTCAAACGTACACGAGCTACCTTACGCATAGCTGAATTCGGCTTTTTCGGAGTGGTTGTGTACACTCTCACGCAAACGCCTCGTCTTTGGGGGCATGAATCCAATGCGGGAGACTTGCTTTTGTCTACCATCGTTGCACGCCCTTTTCTTACTAATTGCTGAATTGTAGGCATTTTAAATGTTTTTAGTTATATATTATTGTTTATTTAATTCTACGTTTCTCAGAAAGCTATACACTTTTGGGCTGCAAAATTACGAATAACTTTTGAAATATCAATGCGATACCACCTTTTATTTGTTTTTAACACACAGTTCTTTCATTTGAAAAGAGTTTAAATTCCCTGTTTCTGTGCAGAAAAGCAATACACTTGCCCACAGCAATGCCGGAAGCACCGCCTGAGGTGTTTCATTTCATTACTCCTATTATTCAGACTTCTTATACTTTACGCGGGATGAATCTGTGTCCTTTTTCCAAGGTGCATGTTATGTGTTTCCGGGATACAGGCAAGAGAAAAGTATCAGTATCAGTCTCGCTGCCCGTCGTTCTGCCGGATTTCCACCCGGCGAATCTTGCCGCTGATAGTCTTGGGCAGCTCATCTACAAACTCAATGATACGCGGATATTTGTAGGGAGCAGTAACTTGTTTCACATGGTTCTGCAGTTCTTTCACCAAGGCCTCACCAACCCTATCCTTATAATCCCTGGCCAACACGACGGTGGCTTTCACCACCTGGCCGCGAATCTCATCAGGCACACCCGTGATGGCACATTCCACCACGGCGGGATGCGTCATCAGCGCGCTCTCCACCTCGAAAGGGCCGATGCGGTAACCACTGCTCTTGATGACATCATCGGCACGCCCCACAAACCACAGGTAGCCGTCCTCATCCTTCCAAGCCACATCGCCGGTGTAGTAGATGCCATCGTGCCAGGCTTCGCGGGTCAGTTCGGGGGCGCGATAATATTCCTTGAAAAGACCAAGGGGTCTGCGACGGTCGGTGCGGATAACGATTTGTCCCTGCTCACCCGCCTCGACGGAACGGCCTTCATGGTCAATGAGATCGACATCATACTGTGGGTTAGGCAACCCCATACTGCCAGGCTTCGGTTCCATCCAGGGCATGGTGGCCACGGTGAGGGTGGTTTCGGTTTGTCCGAAACCTTCCATCAGCTTGATGCCCGTAAGCTGTTTGAAGGTCTCGAACACCGAAGGGTTCAACGCCTCTCCTGCAATGGTACAATACTCCAAACTGCTAAGGTCATACTTGGTGAGATCCTCGTGAATGAGGAAACGGAAGATGGTGGGCGGCGCACAGAGCGAGGTGACATGATAATCCTGCATCATTTGCAGGATATTGGCGGGCGTGAACTTTTCGTGGTCGTAGACAAAAATGTTGGCCCCCGCAATCCATTGCCCGTAGAGTTTCCCCCACACGGCTTTGCCCCAACCGGTGTCGGCAATGGTGAGGTGAAGGCTTTGCCTGGTGAGGTTGTGCCAGAAACAGCCGGTAACGATGTGCCCCAACGGATAAGTGAAATCGTGGGCCACCATCTTGGGGTCACCGGTAGTACCACTGGTAAAGTACATCAGCGAAATGTCATCGTTGGTATTGGGGTGGGCAGGTCTGGCAAAGGGCGGTGCCTGCCCGATGCCGCACCGGAAATCGTCGAAGCCTGCAGGCACCTCGGGACCTATGCTGACCAGCCGCTGCACACTGGGCGATTGCGGCATGGCAGCCACCACATGGCCGGTGATGACCGGATCGCCGACACAGACAATCATCTTGATGTCGGCGGCATTGCAACGGTAGACAATGTCCTTCTTCGTCAGCAAGTGAGTGGCGGGGATGCATACGGCTCCCAGCTTGTGGAGGGCGATGATACAGAACCAGAATTCGATGCGTCGTTTGAGGATGAGCATCACCATGTCCCCGTGGCCGATGCCGAGACTTTGGAAATAGGCAGCCGTCCGGTCGGAATAGTATTTCATGTCGGCAAAGGTGTATTGCCGGTGTTCGCCCTTGTCGTTGGTCCAGAGCAGGGCAGGTTTGTCGGGTTGTTCGGCGGCCCAGGCATCCACCACGTCATAACCGAAATTAAAGTTGTCGGGCACGACGATTTGCAGGTTCTCTATGAAATCTTCTTGCGAAGTAAAAGAGGTTTGCTTTAAAAATCGTTCTAACATTGGTACTGTTTTAATGAAAGATTGGGAATGATGACTACCGGGTACCACTTGCCTTCCGGCTCAGAAGATGATGGCCAGAAAACGCACAGGCTTGCCGTCAAGAGCCTTCATACCGTGAGGCAGTTGCGAATTAAAGTAGATGCTGTCGCCCGTGTTGAGGGTCAGTTCCTTCTCTGCCACGCTCAGCAACATGCGGCCTTCAAGCACAAAGTTAAACTCCTGTCCGGTGTGGGTATTGTAGTTCATAGGGCGTTCACCTGGCTCGACAGTGACAATGAAAGGGTCTGCTTTCCTATCCTTGAAGCCTGCCGCCAAGGCCTGATATTTATATACCTTGGTGCGCTCCACACTGACACCCTTGCCTGCACGGGTCAGGAAGTAGGTACTCATTTTCGGTTCTTCGCCGAACATCAGTGCATCCAGTGCTATGTGATATCGACGGGCCACCTGTTGCAACATACTTACCGAGATGTCGTGTTCACCGCTCTCGGCACGTTCATATTCTTCCTGCGAGATTCCACACTCGCGTGCCACCTCTTCGGTGGTCAACTCCAATACGTCGCGCAACCCACGCAGGCGATCGGCTATTTGTTTGATTTGTTCGTCCACGATTACATTATATATTAGGATTCATGATTTATGTTTGCGGTAAATGTCATCAACAACATAGACTCGCCTTCATCGCCTTGATGACTGCCGAAGCAAATCCGTTGTGCTCCATTTCGTTGATGCCACGGATGGTGTACCCGCCCGGCGTGCAAACCTTGTCTATCTCGACGGCAGGATGCGTGTTGTTGTCCAATATCAATTCGGCGGCACCTTTAAGCGACTGGGCCACCATGCGCATACCGTCCTTGGGGCCGATGCCCAACTCGACACCAGCCTGCATGGCCGCCTGAATGTACTTCAGCGCATAGGCGATGCCACACGACACGAGCGAAGTGGCTGCGGCTATCTTGGCTTCAGGCACCGACATCGAGAGACCCATTTCGGCAAAGATGTCCAACAACAGGCGTTCCTGCGCAGTCGTGGCACCTTGGCTGCTGACCAAAGTCATGCTCTGCAGTTCGCTGATGGCCGTGTTGGGCACGACGCGGAACATGGGCAACCGATGCCCCCCCACAAAGCTCAAAAGGTCGGCAAACGTCACACCGGCAGCCACCGACACCAGCCATTGCCCGTCGCGCAACTGCACTTCTTCCACCACTTCCTTCATCAGCCAAGGCTTGACGGCAAAGACAACCATGTCGGCAGTGGCGGCAGCGGCACGGTTGTCGCGCGTCACGCCCATTGCGGGAAACTCGGCTTTCAATCTGTCCAGCTTGCCTTGCGAGGGATTGGAAACTACAATGTTGCCGGCCGACACGATGGTGCCCTTGGCCAGCCCGCAGGCAATGGCTCCACCCATGTTGCCCGCACCAATGATTGCTACTTTCATGCGTTCTTCCGTTGGTTTATGAATAAATGCAGGCAAATATACGAGTTTCCGTCGGATTATGGGAAAAATGTTGGTGGGAATCAGGGCAAACGCATCTGATTTTGCACCAGACTGTGAAGTAAACAAGCAATATAATAAAGTGTGAAGTAAAATCAGTCATAGGCAAGCTATGCTTCAACCGCCAAGAATCATTGGTTCAAGTGCCGATGATTATAGAATAAAGTGCCAATGATTCTATAATAAAGTGCCGATGAATATAGCTTCCTTTTTTCACCATGCCCGGCACGATGCGGACATTCAAACAATAAAAAAGCCACTGAAACTTTATCGTCAGTGGCTCTTCACGCACGGGAAGAGAGACTCGAACTCCCGACACTCGGTTTTGGAGACCGATGCTCTA